>CAYWNX010000121.1:0-7661 GCA_964459735.1 uncultured Dechloromonas sp.
TGCTGCATCCACCGCGATGCGCTCAGGATCGGCTTGCGCCAACGTCAAGGCGCTGATTGCAGACATTCGCCGGGGCGTTGATGGGGTGCAAAAATGAGCTGGCTGAGTAAACTTCTTCCTCCAAAAATCAAGCGTGAATATGGCGCGCAGCGCCGTGGTGCCTTGCCCGAAGGTTTGTGGAGCAAGTGCCCCTCGTGTGAGGCTGTACTCTACGCGACCGACCTCGACAACAATCAGCAGGTTTGCCCCAAGTGCTCTCACCACAATCGGCTGAATGCGCGTCAGCGTCTCGAACTGCTCCTCGATCCGGAAGCTTGTTTTGAAATCGGCGCCGAAGTTATTCCGGTCGACAGCCTCAAATTCAAGGACAGCAAGCGTTATCCCGATCGCCTGATGGAGGCCAACGAATCCTCCGGTGAGAGCGATTCGCTGGTTTGCCTGCAAGGCTCGATCAAGAATATCCCGGTTGTTGCTGCGGCCTTTGAGTTTGGCTTCATGGGCGGCTCTATGGGCTCCGTGCTTGGCGAAAGGTTTGTTCGTGGCGTGCAGACGGCCATCGAGTTGAAAGCGCCTTTTATCTGCATCACCGCTTCCGGCGGTGCACGCATGCAGGAAGGCCTTTTTTCGCTGATGCAAATGGCCAAAACAACTGCGGCGCTAACCAAGCTGTCCGAAGCCGGCCAGCCCTTTATTTCCATTCTGACCGACCCGACCATGGGCGGCGTTTCCGCCTCCTTCGCCTTCATTGGTGATGTCGTGATTGCCGAACCAGGCGCCCTGATCGGTTTTGCCGGCCCTCGGGTTATTGAGCAAACCGTACGTGAAAAATTGCCGGAAGGCTTCCAGCGCTCCGAATTCCTGCTCGAGAAAGGCGCCATCGACATGATTGTCGACCGCCGCGAACTGCGCGATCAGGTTGCCCGCGTCATTTCCTTGTTGCAAAAATTGCCGGCTGCCGCTTGAAGACTCTCGACGACTGGCTGGCCCATCTCGAAGGTCTGCACCCGAAAGGCCAGGCCGGTATTGAACTAGGGTTGGATCGTGTCAGCCTCGTCAAGAAGACGCTTGGGCAGACCCAGCATTGCCCGGTGATCATTGTCGGCGGCACCAACGGCAAAGGGTCGACCTGCGCCTACCTGGAAAATATCATTGACCGTGCCGGCTACAAGGTCGGCTGCTACACCTCGCCGCACCTTGTCGTCTATAACGAGCGGGTTCGGGTGAGTGGGCAGTCGGCGAGCGATGAGGCGCTGTGTGCCGCTTTTGCCCGTGTCGAAGCCGCCCGGCAGCAGGCCGGCAGTGTTTCGTTGACCTATTTTGAATTTGGCACGCTGGCCGCCTGGGAAGTCTTTGCCGCTGCGGGCGTCGAAGCGGTCATCCTTGAAGTGGGTCTCGGCGGCCGGCTGGATGCGGTCAACGCCTACGAACCGGATATTTCCATCGTCACCGGTATTGCCCTCGACCACACCGACTGGCTGGGGCCTGACCGGGAGAGTATTGGCTACGAAAAAGCCGGGATCTTCCGCGCCGGCAAGCCGGCCTTTTGTGCTGACTCGAATCCGCCGCAAAGTCTGCTTGATCACGCCGCTGCAATTGGTGCCGACTTGCGTTTGATTGGTCGTGATTTCGGGTTTGAACGGATCCAGGGCGAGGGTAATGAAAGTCGCCTGCAATGGCGCTGGTGGTGCCGTTCCGGTGGTGCGCTGGTCAAGCGCTCGCTGGCATACCCCGGCCTGCGCGGCCCCATTCAGCTGTATAACGCGGCAGTCACGCTGGCCGCACTCGATGCCCTGACCGATAAACTACCGGTCACCATGCAGGCGATCCGCCCGGGTTTGATTGAAACCGAACTGGCCGGCCGTTTTCAGGTGGTGCCGGGAAAGCCGGCGATTGTCCTGGATGTTGGCCACAACCCACAGGCCGTCAAGGTGCTGGCTGACAATCTGTCGACCATGGGGTTTTTCGATCGTACCTATGCCGTGCTAGGCATGTTGAGCGACAAGGATATTGCCGGTGCACTTTTGCCTTTGAAGGGCAAGATCGATTATTGGCATGTCGCCACGCTGTCCGGCATTCGTGGTACTTCTGCCGAAAAAATCGCGGCAATCATTACCGATGCCAGACTGGGGGGCGAGGTGGTTTGCCACGCTTCGCCCGCACAGGCCATGCAGGCAGCCAAGGGTCTGGCCGCCGAAAGTGATAGAATTCTGGTCTTTGGTTCGTTCTATACGGTCGCCGGGGCGCTTGACGCGCTACGCAAAAAACCCTAATTCATGGAAGAAAACGACGTTCAGTTGCAACTCAAGAAACGCGCGAGACGCCGTCTGGTCGGTGCTGTCGCCTTCGTTTCCGTGGTTGCCGTCGTGCTACCGATAGTCATGGATCATGAGCCGCGTCAGGTGGTTCAGGAGGTTGAAATCCGTATTCCCGGACAAAACGAAAAGCCTTTTGCCCCCAAGTTTGCCGCTACACCTCCCGAAAAGCCAGCCGAGGTCGCCGAAACCAAGGTGGTCGCACCGCCTACGGCGCGGGTTGTGGAGGCAGTTAAAGATAAAGCGGTCGACAAGCCAATTGACAAGCCAGTTGAGAAAGCGCCGGTCAAAGTCGAGAAGACTCCCGAGAAGGTGCCTGCCAAGCCGGTTGAAAAACCGGTCGAAAAACCGGCAGTCAAAAGCGATGATGCCAAACGGGCGGCAGCAATTCTTGGCGGGCAATCGGCCGAGGCTAAACCGGCGACGACATCGGGTGAATATCTGGTGTTGATCGGGGCGTTTTCCAACGAAGCCAATGTCAAGAATTTGAAAGCCAAGCTCGGCGAGCAGGGCATCAAAACCTTTAGCGAACCACTCGATACGCCGCAGGGCAAGAAAACGCGGGTTCGGGCGGGACCTTTTGCCAGCCGTGAGGCGGCAGAGAAGGCGCTGGAAAAAATGCAGAAAATTGGCGTTTCCGGGGCTGTTGCGGCGAAATAATGACTGTTTTTGACTATGTCGTGATCGGCATCGTCAGCCTGTCTTTGTTATTCGGGCTGTGGCGAGGTGTAGTGGGCGAGGTTGTTGCCTTGCTCGCCTGGATTGTCGGGATTCTGGCTGCTGTCGAGTTTGGCGCTTACGTCGGCCAGTCGCTCTTTGCGGGTCTGACCGATCCGGCGATTCGAACGCTGGCTGGTTGCGTGGTGATTTTTGTCGGCGTATTGGTGGTGATGTCGTTGGTACGCATGGCGGTGCGAAGCATGGTCAAGGCTCTCGGGCTGAGTGTTTCGGACCGCTTGTTGGGAATGGTTTTTGGCTTGGCGCGCGGTGTGCTGGTCATCATGGTGCTGGTTGGCTTGGGCGGTATGACTGCCGCCCCGAAGCAACCATGGTGGAAAGAGGCCACGTTGTCGCAGCCTTTGGAAACAGCAGTTCTGGTTGCCAGGCAATGGCTACCGGATGATTTGGCAAAACGAATTCGATTCAGCTAAGCAGGAAGAAACTATGTGCGGGATTCTCGGAGTGATGGCGACATCGCCGGTCAACCAGTTGCTTTACGATGGGCTGATGGTGCTTCAGCATCGCGGTCAGGACGCAGCCGGAATAGCAACGGCCGAAGGCAATACTTTTCACCTGCAAAAAGGACCAGGGCTGGTGCGCGATGTCTTCCGCACCCGCAACATGCGGGCGCTACCCGGCAACTGGGGTATTGGCCATGTCCGTTATCCGACTGCCGGTTCGGCAACGAATTTTGCCGAGGCCCAGCCTTTCTACGTGAATTCGCCATTCGGGATCGTGCTCGGCCATAACGGGAATCTGACCAATGCCGATCAACTCAAGGATGAGATGTTCCGGCTGGATCGCCGCCACATCAATACCAATTCCGATTCCGAAGTCCTGCTCAACGTCCTGGCGCATGAGTTGCAGTCTTCGGCGCACGGTTATGAACTGGATGTGGACAGTATTTTCCAGGCGGTGGCCGGTGTGCATCGCCGCTGCCGGGGCGCCTATGCCGTGGTTGCCTTGATTGCCGGTTATGGTTTGCTGGCCTTCCGTGATCCGCATGGTATTCGGCCGCTGGTTTATGGCCAGAATTCGACGCCGGAAGGTGTCGAGTATCTGGTTGCTTCCGAATCCGTCGCGCTCGATACCCTGGGTTTCCAGATGGTGCGCGACATCGAGCCGGGCGAGGCAATCTTTATCGATCTCAACCACAAGCTGAGCAGCCGTCAGTGTGCGCAGCAGCCTAGCTATTCACCGTGTATTTTCGAGTACGTCTATCTGGCCCGGCCGGATTCCGTGATTGACGGTGTGTCGGTTTATGAAGCACGTCTGGCCATGGGTGAATCGCTGGCCGAAAAGGTAAAGAAACATATTCCGGTTGAAGATATCGACGTCGTTATTCCGATTCCGGACTCCAGCCGTCCGGCGGCGATGCAACTGGCCCATGCGCTCGGCATTCCCTTCCGCGAAGGCTTTGTCAAGAACCGCTATGTCGGCCGCACCTTTATCATGCCGGGTCAGGCCATGCGCAAAAAATCGGTGCGCCAGAAGCTGAATACCTGTGGTCAGGAGTTCAAGGGCAAGCGCGTGCTCTTGGTCGATGATTCCATCGTGCGTGGCACGACCAGCCGTGAAATTGTTGAAATGGCCCGTGCTGCGGGCGCGATCAAGGTCTATTTCGCCTCTGCCGCGCCGCCGGTGCGCTTCCCGAATGTCTATGGCATCGATATGCCGACTCGCGCCGAACTGATTGCAACCGGCCGCGACGATGAAGGGATTGCCCGGGAAATCGGGGCCGATGCCTTGGTCTATCAGGACATCGAATCCTTGAAGCATTCCGTGTCCAAGCTGCGGCCCGACCTGACCGAGTTCGATGCTTCCTGTTTCGATGGCTGTTACATTACTGGCAACATCGACGAATATTATCTCGATGCGATTGAAGGCAAGCGCGGCGGCAAGTCCAGCAAAGCCGCCGAAGACGAGGACGATGGCGAAGGCAATTCTGCCCAGCAACTCGTTCTGCAACTGGCTTCCGGGGCGCGCGACTGATGAACGGGGTTGATCATCAAGACAAGCCGAGCTATCGTCCGGAGACGCTGGCCGTTCGGGCCGGGCAGGAACGCAGCCAGTTCGGTGAGCATTCTGAAGCGCTTTACCTGACTTCCAGCTTCGTTTTCAAGAGTGCGGCCCAGGCGGCCAAACGCTTTTCCGGTGAGGAGCCGGGTAACGTTTACGCCCGCTTCTCCAATCCGACCGTCACCATGTTCGAAGAGCGTTTGGCTGCGCTGGAAGGCGCCGAGGACTGCGTCGCAACATCAAGCGGCATGGCAGCGATCATGGCGGCGGTTTTGGCGCATCTGAAAAACGGAGATCACATTGTGGCGTCGAACGGCCTGTTCGGAGCGACCGTCCAGTTGTTCTCGAACATCCTGTCGCGGACCGGCATTACGACGACGTTTGTAGCGCAAACTGATCCGGCGGCTTGGGAGGCGGCGATTCGTCCTGAAACGAAGATGTTCTTCCTCGAAACGCCGTCCAATCCGCTTACGGAAATTGCCGATATTCGAGCGTTGACCGCAGTTGCCCACGCCAAGGGCATTCTGGTGGCGGTGGATAATTGTTTCTGCTCGCCTATCCTGCAGCGGCCGCTTGAACTGGGGGCCGATCTGGTGATTCATTCTGCCACCAAGTTCCTCGACGGCCAGGGCCGCGTCCTTGGCGGTGCGGTCTGCGGCTCGAAGAAGCTGACCGAAGAAGTATTCAAATACCTGCGCACGGCTGGCCCGACGCTCTCGGCCTTCAACGCCTGGGTGCTGCTCAAGGGCCTCGAAACCCTGAAGCTGCGGGTTGAGGCACAGTCGGCCAGCGCGGCGCAGGTCGCCGCCTGGCTCGAAGCCCACCCCAAGGTGGCACGCGTTTTCTATCCCGGTCTGCCCTCGCATCCGCAATATGAACTGGCTAAAACCCAGCAGAAGAGCGGCGGGGCCATTGTTTCCTTTGAGATCAAGGGGGCGCGCGAGCAAGCATGGCAGGTTGTCGATAACTGCCAGTTGCTGTCGATTACCGCCAATCTTGGTGATACCAAAACCACCATCACCCACCCCGCGTCCACCACGCATGGTCGTATCTCCCCGGAAGCCCGGGCCGCTGCCGGGATCAGCGAAGGGCTGCTGCGCATCGCCGTTGGCCTAGAGGCGGTGGAGGACCTTGTGGCCGATCTTGATCGGGGTTTGTCGAAAATCAACGGATGAAGCACACGGTTTCGGTTGATCGCCTGCAGCCCGGCGTCTTCATTTCGCTTGGCGAAATGGGCTGGCTCGATCATCCGTTTCTACTCAGCCGTTTTTGCCTCTCCAGTCAGGAGCAGATCAATGTCCTGCGTCGCCTTGGCTTGAAAGAGGTGGAGTGGGACCCGGCGCGCAGTACGGCGAAACCGTTGCCAGAGGCGACAGCGCCAGTCACAGAAACAGAGATTGATTTCACCGCTTCGGCCCTGGACTCGATGCTCGATGTCAAACGCCAGCGAGCTGATCGTGTCCGGGTGCAGCGTGATGGATTGGCCCGTTGCGAGCGGCTGTTCGAGCAAGAAACGGTAGGGATGAGTGAAATCCTGAACGAACTTGGCTCGCGCCCCAACGAATCCTACGGCCGTGCCAAAACCACTGTTGGGCGCCTGGTCGGTAGCTTGCTGAATGCCGACAGCGTGGCGGTGCATCTGGTCAATATGAAGTCCAAAGAGCCAGGCCTTGCTCACCATGCGATGAATGTGATGGTGATTTCCCTACTGCTCGCCAAGCTTGCCAAGCTTACTGAAGAGGAAATGGGTTTCCTCGGGCTGGGGGCGTTGTTCCATGATGTCGGTAAAACCGAGGTGCCTTCCCGAGTCCTGCGCAATCCACAGCGGACGAAGGCGGAGGAGCAGTTTTATCAGGCCCACGTTGGCTACGGCATTAAAAATGTTGCCGCTGTCCGGGATATGCCGATTGCTGTAAAAAACATCATCGCCTGCCACCACGAGCGCTGGAATGGTGATGGCTTTCCCAACCGCCTGGCGGAAGCAAAGATACCCAAACTGACTCGTATCGTCGCGATTGCCAATCGTTACGACAACCTGTGCAATCCATTTGATTTAACCGCCGCCAAAACACCTGCCGAAGCGGTCGCGCACATGTTCAAGCGCGAGGCTGGTTTTTACGACCCGGAGTTGCTGCAGGTATTTGTCAAGGCACTCGGCGTATATCCGCCAGGCAGCTTCGTCGCCTTGAGCGATGGCAGTATCGGCCTGGTTATCGAAACAAATAGCAAGAATCTTTTACACCCCCTGATCATGCTGCATGACCCGACAGTGCCTCGCAATGAGGCGCTGTTACTCGATCTGAGCGAAGCCGAAGCCAAAATCGAAGGGGCACTCAGTCCGGCCAAGCTGCCGATTGAAGTCGTTGAATACCTGGCCCCGCGTGGCCGTATCGACTACTACATCGACGCCGCCCGCTGAAGCGCGCCCACTTAAAGCACTCGGCTCACCTATTAGGAGTATTCCATGCAATTTACTGACCTCGGCCTCAAGGCCGAACTCCTGCGCGCCATTAGCGAGCAGGGGTACGACACGCCGACGCCCATCCAGCAAAAGGCCATTCCCGCTGTCATGGCGGGCCATGACCTGATGGCCTCGGCGCAGACCGGCAC
>CAYWNX010000122.1:0-7641 GCA_964459735.1 uncultured Dechloromonas sp.
ATCCCGGGAACACCGATGGCCGAAAATGCGCGTCTCGATCCCTTCGAATTTGTCCGTACCATTGCCGCCGCCCGCATTACGATGCCGAACTCCTGGGTTCGCCTGTCGGCTGGCCGCCAGGAAATGAGCGATGAATTGCAGGCGTTGTGTTTCCTCGCCGGTGCCAATTCAATGTTCTACGGCGACCGTCTTTTGACGACGGGCAATCCGGATGTCGATCGTGACGATCAGCTGTTTGCCCGACTGGGCGTCAAAGCGGTTTGAGTTCGGCTTTTGTCGACCGGCAGCAAGTCGGTCGGCGATTCTCGAAAGTTGCGAAGAGCTACAGCGAGGCTGATTTTTTCGCTCGCGAAGTGGATCGCCGCATGCTGGAGCGGCTTGATTACGTCAAGATCGAGCCGCAGCGGATTCTTGACCTTGGCTGCAGTCGTGGTGCCAGTTTTGCTGATCTCACGGCACGCTACCCAGCGGCGCAACTGATTGGTCTGGATGCCTCCCCGGCCATGCTTGACACCGGGCGCGAGCCGCGGCCGGGCTGGCAGCGCTGGCTCGGTTTGGGCAAACAGTCCGGGCCACTTCGTCTGGCCGCCGATGCCGCGAAATTACCCCTGAAATCCCGGTCGACCGCGCTGGTCTGGTCAAATCTCTTGCTGCACTGGCTGGATGATCCCCTGCCGGCCCTCGCCGAAGCGCATCGCGTGCTGGAGGTGGGCGGCCTTCTGATGTTCTCGACGCTTGGCCCGGACTCGCTGAAGGAATTGCGGACAGCTTTTGCTGACGGTTACGCCCACACGCAGCGCTTTATCGACATGCATGATCTCGGCGACATGCTTGTCGGCTGCGGTTTTGCCGATCCGGTGATGGACATGGAAGTCATCACGCTGACCTATGACGATCTCGATGCCATGTTTGCCGAGTTGCGGGCGGCTGGCTCCTCATGCGCCATGAAGGCGCGCCGCCATGGTCTTACCGGGCGTGGCTCGTTGCTGGCAGCCCGGGCTGCCTATGAGGCGATGCGCCGCGCTGGCAAGCTGCCAGCGACCTTCGAAGTCGTCTATGGGCACGCCTGGAAGGTTGAGGCAAAGCAGTCGGCCGATGGCCGCGCGATCGTTCGCTTCGACCGGCCTGGCAAGAAGTAATCAATCCGGTTTCCGCTTGAAGAATTTGAGGGGTTTTGCCGTCTGAATTGGCGGCACCGGAATCGCCTTGCGTCGCCGTTCCTGAACGCGCCAAGCGAGCAAAATCGCCAGCGCAACAGCATAGGCCACAGGCCAAAGCAGTTCTTCAAGCTTGCTCAGCCAGAAATAATGGATGGCAGCAATAATGCTGGCCAGATAAATGTTGCGATGCAACTCCTGCCATTTGCGCCCGCCAAGTTTGCGGATTGCCCACTGATTGGAGGTTGCGGCAAGTGGAATCAGCAACAGGAAAGCTGCAAAGCCGGCAATGACGAAGGGACGCTTGAAAACATCACTGGCTATCTCGTCGACCGAAAAACCGTGCTCAAAACCAATAAACGACAGGAAATGCAGTAGCGCATAGAAGAATGTGAAGAGGCCGAGCATGCGGCGTAACCTGAGCAGCCAATGCAACTGTGTAATGCTGCGCAACGGCGAGACACAAAGCGTAAGCAGCAGCAGGTTGAAGGTCCATGTCCCGGTCCAGCGCTGGACGAATTCGACCGGTTCGGCACCGAAGTCATGGGTGTAGGCGGCCCACAACAGGCGCCCGAAAGGCAGCAGGCAAAGCAGAAAGAGGGCGGTCTTGATCTGACGCAATTGTCGAATATCCGGCGGCTTGCTCATCGTCTATCAGTGTTTGTTAATAGATTTGCCAGTGTACAGATTTGTGAGTTATTCAGCTTAGCAATTGAGCTAATCGACCCGGTTTTTCTTGATGTCGCAGTATTGAGACTCAAGCTAATGTGTCAGGCGTTCAGAGCCGCACGAATATCGAGGATGTCTTCCTCGGCTTCCCTGATCAGGTCGATGTAACGAGCACGGTCGGCGGCGCGGTTTTCCATCTCGATTGCATCGCTGTCGGCACCAAGCAGTTGCTGCTCGTCATCGGCCAGCAGATTGGCAAAATAAAGTACATCGCGAACCGAGCAGGGGGTTTCCACATTCATCAATTGATGGTGGTCGCGGACCGCTTCAGTAATGCTCTCCGGCAAGCCAAGAATGTGCAGCAGGCTCTCGCCGATGCTTTCATGCCAGCCACGGAGCAGCTCAAGCGTTGCGGGCAAGTTTCGGCGGTATTCCGGGTACTCGGCAGCCCGGTAAAGCAGATAAAAAATACCGATATCATGCACCAGGCCCGCCAGCATTGCTTCGTCCGGATTAACCCGCCCCAATCGACGAGCCAGGACACGGGAAATGGCTGAAACCTGGACGGAGTGTTCCCAGAAACTTTGGCCAATCTGGTCGAAATTGGCAAGATTCCGTGATTTCAGCATTTGATCCATCGCCACCGCAAGCGAGGTGGTCCGAACCACGTCAAAGCCGAGGCGGGAGATTGCCGTTGCCAGGTCGGAAACCGATTTGCCGGCTGGGTTGTAGATGACCGAATTGGCAAGGCGCAGTAGTTTGCTGGAAATAAGCGGCTCAAAGCCGACAACCTGGGTCACGCGCGCTAGGTTGGCAAACGGATCTTTCAGTGTGTTCCTGATCAGAATGGCTGCGTCCATGCAGATCGGGAAGCTAATATCGCCCGAGAGGTCACGGGCGATATCTTCGAGGATGCGGAAGTGAAGGCTACTATCTTCCGCCATCTTAGCGAGCGATGTAGCGTTCCAGCTCGTCAATCAGGAATTGCTGGGAGCTGATTGTCTCCTTGACCAGGTCGCCAATCGAGATCATGCCAACGACGCTATTGTCTTCATTGAGAACCGGGAGATGGCGGAAACGTTTTTCGGTCATTAGCGCCATGCATTCATCCAGTGTTGTCGACGGAGTGACGTAGGCGACCTTTTCACTCATGATTTCGCGGACCTGTGTTTCCTTGGAGGTCTTGCCGTGCAGGATAATTTTTCGGGCATAGTCGCGTTCAGAAAAAACGCCGACCAACTGCTCGCCATCGAGGACCAACAGTGCGCCAACGTCATTCTGTGACATGACCGTGAGGGCATGAAAAACCGAGTCGCCGGGGGCAACAACAGCCAGCGGGCGGTGCTTGCTGGCAAGCATCTGTTTGAGCGTTTTCATCGGAAAAGTCCTCTCTGAGGGCTGGGTTGAAGTAGAAAACAGTCTATCGCCGTGTGATCTGACTGCCAAGCCTCAAAAAACAAAAAAGGCAGCCAAGGCTGCCTTTTTTAGGGTCATGTCTATTGCTTAGCGTAATCCAGCTGCATACTCGGCAACAGCCTTGATTTCGACATCGGAAAGTTTGGCGGCAATTGTCCGCATCATTTTTTCCGGGTCGTTGGCACGCTCGTCGACACGGAATGATTTCAGTTGTGCTTCCGTGTATTCGGCAAACTGTCCCGCCAGGCGCGGGTACTGGGCGGGCAGTCCTGCGCCGGCCGGACCATGGCAGCCCGCGCAGGCGGGAACGCCCTTCTTGAAGTCGCCTTGACGCCAGAGTTTCTGACCAAGCGCAATCTTGCTTTCGTCAGTAGCTGCAGCCGGTTTTTGCTTCTGACTGGCGAACCAGGCGGCGACGTTCTTCATGTCTTCATCAGATAACGGAGCAGCCATGCCACCCATGATGGCGTTATTGCGTGCCGCAGGCTTGCCATCAACTGATTTGAAGTTTTTCAGCTGTTTGTAGATGTATTCTTCAACCTGGCCGGCGAGATTGGGGTTGGCAGAAGCGGCGCTATTGCCGTCGGCGCCATGACAGGCGACACATACGGTTTCGGCGATGACTTTACCTTTGGCAGGATCAGCCTTGCCCTTGGCTTCTTCAGATGCATGAGCGAATAAACTGGTGGCAAAAAGGATTGCCATTGCCGCGGTACGAATCATTTTCAAGCTCCTTGTACGCGTTTGTGGGCGCTTTGGCCGGAACGGAAGGTTACAAACCTGTTATTCTATATCAGTTCACCGCCCCCTTGGCGGGTCTACCGAGTTTTTTATGCCTCTGTTCCAACAGGCCGTTTTCCTTACTACGGTCGCCAATTTACGCGATGTGCCGGCGGATTCCGTTTGCGAGGTCGCCTTTGCCGGGCGTTCCAATGCGGGCAAGTCTTCTGCGATCAATACCCTGGCTGGCCGGGTTCGTCTGGCTTATGTCAGTAAGACTCCTGGGCGCACCCAGCATCTGAATTATTTCACGCTGGCCGAAGGCAAGTATTTCGTCGACCTGCCCGGCTATGGTTACGCCAAGGCGCCAGAAGCGATTCGTTCGCAATGGGAGGGCTTGATTGGCCCGTATCTGGCCCACCGTGAGCAGTTGGCCGGGCTGGTAGTGATCATGGATATTCGGCGACCGCTGACCGATCTGGATTTTCGCCTGATCAACTGGTTTCGGCCGACGGGCCGGCCGATACATATTCTGCTTTCCAAGGCCGATAAGCTGAGCCGTCAAGAGCAGACCAAGGTTTTGAGTTCGGTGAAGGCTGAACTGGCCACCTGGGGTGATGCTGACCTTTATTCCGTGCAGCTCTTTTCCAGTCTGAAAAAGACCGGAGTCGAAGACGCGGAGGTGGTTCTTGCCAACTGGCTGGGTATCGAAAAGAAGAAAGCCGAAAACAAGAGGCCCCCGGATAAGGGGGGTCCGGGGGCCAAAATGCCTTAACGTGGTTAAGGCACCCGCTCAGGGAGGTGAAGCGGGAGACAGCGCGTGCTATCTGATCATTCAGATATGGAGCAACACGAGAAGTTCCGCGCTGTTCAATAATTTTTTTCAAATTGATCGAGGTTGAAGCATGAGTGCTACCGGAGTTTTTCCTGGAACCCGCATGCGCCGGATGCGGCGCGATGATTTTTCGCGTCGTTTGATGCGCGAGTCGGTGCTTACGGTCGACGACTTTATTTACCCGGTTTTCGTGCTCGAAGGTGTTGGCCGGGTCGAGAAAGTGGCGTCGATGCCGGGTGTCGAGCGCCAATCGCTTGATCTGCTACTGAAAACGGCGGAGCGGGCGGTCAAGCTCGGTATTCCTGCGCTGGCGCTGTTTCCAGTGATCGATGTCTCGTTGAAATCGCTTGGTGCAGAAGAGTCATTCAACGATAGCGGTCTGGTGCCGCATGTCGTCAGGGCGCTGAAGCGCGAGTTTCCGGAGTTGGGCGTGATTACCGATGTGGCGCTTGATCCGTATACGAGTCATGGGCAGGACGGCCTGATCGATGAGACCGGTTATGTCCTGAATGATGAAACGCTGGAAGTGCTTGCCAAGCAGGCGCTATGCCATGCTCAGGCGGGGGCCGATGTGGTGGCGCCGTCGGACATGATGGATGGGCGTATCGGCCGCATTCGCGTCGAGCTGAATGAGGCCGGGCAGATTTATACGCGCATTCTGGCTTACTCGGCCAAGTATGCTTCGGCTTTTTACGGCCCGTTCCGCGATGCGGTGGGTTCGGCCGGTAATCTGGGCAAGGGCAACAAATACACTTATCAGATGGACCCGGGTAATTCCGACGAGGCCTTGAAGGAGGTGGCGCTTGATCTGGCCGAAGGGGCCGACATGGTCATGGTCAAGCCCGGTATGCCCTACCTGGATATCGTTCGCCGGGTCAAGGATGAGTTCAAGGTGCCAACCTACGCCTACCAGGTGAGCGGCGAGTACGCGATGCTGAAGGCTGCAGCGCAGAATGGCTGGCTGGATGAAAAGGCCTGTGTTCTTGAAAGTCTGCTGGCTTTCAAGCGGGCGGGGGCCGATGGCATCCTGACCTATTTTGCACTGGATGCGGCGGAATACCTGAAGCTTTGAGTCAGCGACGAACTTCGCGTAAAAAAAGCGGCCTCGGCCGCTTTTTTTACGGGCTGCCGGGGGCGCCGGACTGGGAGAGGCAAGCGAAGTAGAGCATCGGCCACTGTTGCGGCCATTGCGTCAGCGGCTCGCGACTGAAGCCGCTGCGGGCGTATTGTTCCCAGCGGCCGACGACATAGCAACGCAGCAGGTTGGCCAAGGCACCGAAATCGGCATCGGGCTTGAGGTTGTCCTGGGTCGCAGCAATACGCAGCGACTGTTTGAGCGCTGCCTCTATTTTGTCGAGCAGGGCGTTGATGCGGGTTTGCAGGCGTTCATGCTCGTTGACCAGTACGTCACCAATCAACACTCGGGACATGCCGCGGTTTTTTTGGGCAAAGCGGAGGAGCAGGCCGATGATCATTTCAACCTGTTTGAAGCCCTGGCTCTCTTCTGATGTGATCTGGTTGATGACGCTGAACAGGCTCTGCTCGATAAATTCGATCAGCCCTTCAAACATCTGTGCCTTGCTGGCAAAGTGGCGATAAAGGGCGGCTTCCGAGCAGTTCAGCTTGGCGGCCAACGCCGCGGTGGTGATCTTTTCCCCTTTTGGCGTTTCGAGCATGCCGGCCAGGGTTTGCAGAATCTGCAGGCGGCGTTCACCCGGTTTCGTTGCCATTGATGTCCCCTCGTTATTTTTGGTTTTTGCCCAAAAATTATAGTCGACCGCAGCGCTCCGGGAGTTGCAGGACTGACTTTATCTTGACGTCTACAAAGGGTGATTGTCGCAAGCCAGCACTCACCCACACTGTTTTCATGCCGAGTTTCTTGGCGCTGATCAAGTTGGGCAGGCTGTCTTCGACCATGATGCAGCGTTTTGGGTCGAGGTGTTCGGCGTGGAGCAATGTGTGGAAGCCGGCGAGCATCGGTTTGGGCTGAAAACGGACATTTTCGACCGAATAAATCGCAGCAAAACAGCGATCCAGTCCGGTCATTTCGAGAATGGCGTCGGTGTAGTGGCGGGGGGCATTCGAGAAGAGGATCTTCTTGCCGGGCAGTTTGCGCAGCGTGTGCAGCATTGGCTTCTGGAAATCCAGCATGCGCCGGAGGTCGGGAAACTGGTGAGTTTCCCACAGGAAGTGATTCGGGTCGGTGCCGTGGTGGCGCATCAGGCCGCGCAGCGTGGCGCCGTAGCGCAGCCAGTAATCCTGGCGGATGCGGGTAGCTTCCGATTCATCGACCCCCAAATGCCGCTCGATGTATTGACGCATCGAACGGTTGATGTGGGGGAAGATGTGCGGTGTCGCGTTATGCAGCGTGTTGTCGAGATCGAACAGCCAGACGCGACCCGCAGAGCTCATCAATGCGACTTGATCATCGTGCCGACGCCATGGTCGGTCAGGATTTCCAGCAGTAGCGCGTGTTCGACCCGGCCATCGATGATATGCACGCCCTTGACACCGTTGCGGGCCGCATCAAGGGCAGAACCGATCTTGGGCAGCATGCCGCCGGACAGGGTGCCGTCCTCGACCATTTCGTCGATCTGCTTGGGCGTGATGCCGGTGATCAGGTTGCCGTCCTTGTCCAGTACGCCCGGCGTGTTGGTCAGTAACACGAGTTTTTCCGCTTTCAGGACCTCGGCAATCTTGCCGGCCACGACGTCGGCGTTGATGTTGTAGGTTTCGCCATCCTTGCCGACACCGATCGGTGCAATGACGGGAATGAAGGCGCCCTTGTCGAGGTGGTCGATCAGTGACGGATCGATCTGGGTGATTTCGCCGACCTGGCCGACG
>CAYWNX010000123.1:0-7627 GCA_964459735.1 uncultured Dechloromonas sp.
CCTCGGTGGTAAATTTCGCCGGGACATCATCCTCGCCCATCAACAAAACTTCCAACTGGCAACAACAGGCTTTACAGTTGGCGCAGGAGATATCCGAACTTTCGGGCGAGTTATTCAAATCGTTTTCTGCTGCCATACCTAACCAGACCATCAAGCACATTCTCCTGAATTTTCAGTATTTTACCGAAGCTTGACGGCCGGGGAAACGAAGTATTAAAAGAGGACAAGGAAACCTTCTCCTGCTTGCTGATGCCAGAGTCTGAGTGCAGACTTGGTTCTGTTAGCCACCAACCATCAGGAGGCCGGTAATGACCGAAGCTCAACTAAAAAATGCATTCACATCGGAACGGCCATTTTTTGGCGTCAGTCCCCACGGCGACGTTTTGGCACGCTATGTGCCGTTCGGGCCAGTCTTCCGATGGAGTTGGAATCAGATGATTCCAACCACCGTTCAAGGAAGCGACCTATGCTGGTTGCTCCACGCCTCAGCAGAAGAAGGTCATTCGATGACAGGCAGCGAAATCAGCAAACAAGACAAGCCATAACTGAATCTCCACCTCCAACTCGACGCCGGGTTTTTGTCATTCAGAAATCTAGCCGCGTGAACCACTGTTCATGGTGCTAGTAAATGCCCCGGTCATCCGGCAGCTGCTTTTGGCATAGTCAGATCGAAGACAGTCAGCGTTTCGGCGGCCAGCCAAGCATTAAATTGAACGCCGCCTCGCCAGAAACAAGTTATTGAATAACGAAAGCCGTGAACAAGACCTCACTCACCCCATTTTTTTCCGTCTTGTGGATAACATGGTTCACAGCCTCGATGATTTCTTCGATCAATTCCTTCTTGCCCGGCAAGGTCCGAAGTTTGGCTCCATCCTTGCCAGACAGCAGCAGGATAATTTCATGCTGGATTTTCGGGTTATAAGCGATTAGCTCATGACTAACCTCTGGTGATGCAGCTTCCAGAATTAGCCCCAATTGCAGATAGTTGTTGCTTCCTAAATTGACCGTGAAGACCAAAGGGGCTGGCGCTCCACTACCTCCACCATGGTCATTCGCCAGCAAAAATGAGGGAGCCATGGAACCCAGGAGCAAAAAAACGAACGCCACAAAGGTGTTCGGCAACCGAAAAGCGATGTTCATAATTAATTCCCGGGAAGCGATGATGCAACAAAGACCGAAAACGGGCTAAAACCCAATAAAAAACCCGCACTTGGGCGGGTTCAATGGACTTGCTTGGACTACTTAAAACTGCTTGTTGGTGCCCAGGAAGGGACTCGAACCCCCACACCTTTCGGCGCCAGAACCTAAATCTGGTGCGTCTACCAATTTCGCCACCTGGGCAAGCGGCGCGGATTCTACCACTGTCTGTGCTTCCACCGTATACTCGCGGCCCCATGCCCGTCGAACATTACGAAAATTTTCCGGTTGCCTCATTTTTCGTGCCCGCCAAAATGCGCCGGCCGATCGAGGTGATCTACCATTTTGCCCGCAGTGCCGATGATATTGCCGATGAGGGCGATGCCTCGCCGGCCGAGCGTCTGGCCGGTCTGGCGGCCTATCAGGCGGAGCTCGATCGCATTGAGGCGGGCAGCCTGCCGCAAACGCCGTTATTCGTTGCACTGGCCGAAGTCATTGGCCAGCACGCCTTGCCTATCCAGCTTTTCCGCGATCTGCTCGATGCCTTCGCGCAGGATGTGGTCAAGACGCGCTACGCCGATTACCCCGAACTGCTCGACTACTGCCGCCGCTCGGCCAATCCGGTCGGTCGGCTGGTATTGCATTTGTTCGGGCGTACCGAGCCGGAACATCTCGCACAATCCGACTGCATTTGCTCGGCGCTGCAGCTGATCAATTTTTGGCAGGATGCTGCGGTCGACTGGGAAAAAGAGCGAATTTACATCCCGCAGACCGATCTGCTCCAATTCAAAATCGGCGAGGCCGACATCGCCGCCAGCCGCTGGTCGGCCAACTGGGCGGCGCTGATGGATTTTGAAATCGACCGGGCAGAAGCGCTGATGCGGCAAGGCGCACCGCTCGTCCACGCCCTGCCCGGCCGGCTCGGCTGGGAAATCCGCCTGACGGTTCAAGGCGGACTACGCATTCTTGAACGCCTGCGCCGGGTGCGCGGCAACGTTTTCGAACATCGTCCAAAACTTGGCAAATGGGACTGGCTGGTTCTCGCCGGCCGTTCCCTTACAATGTGACCCCATGAATCCAGACCAATACTGCCAGGAGAAGTGCGCAGCCAGCGGCTCCTCTTTCTATTACAGCTTCCTTTTCCTGCCCGTCGAGCGCCGCCGCGCCATCATGGCGCTCTATGCCTTCTGCCGCGAAGTCGATGACGTGGTTGATGAATGCCACGATATTTCAATTGCCTCGACCAAACTGACCTGGTGGCGCCAGGAAATCGAACGGGTCGCCAACGGACAGCCGACGCATCCGGTGGGCCTGGCGCTGAAAGGGGTCAGTGAGCAGTTCAACCTGCCCAAGGAGCAGCTGCTCGAAATCATCGATGGCATGGAGATGGATCTCCAGCAATCACGCTATCTCGACTTCAAGGGGCTGTCGCTTTACTGCTACCGCGTCGCCAGCGTTGTCGGTCTGCTCGCCGCCGAGATCTTCGGCTTCAAGGATCGGCAGACGCAGAAATACGCCCACGATCTGGGCATGGCCTTCCAGCTCACCAACATCATCCGCGACATTGGCGAAGACGCCCGGCGCGGCCGCATCTATATTCCGATGGAAGAATTGAAGCAGTTCAACGTGCCGGCTGCCGACATCCTGAATGCCAGATATTCCGACAACTTCACGGCGCTGATGAAATTCCAGACTGAACGCGCCGAGAAGTATTACGAACAGGCTTTTGCCCAACTACCGGCTGTCGACCGTAAAAGCCAGCGCCCCGGCCTGATCATGGCGGCGATTTACCGGACGCTGCTCGACGAAATCAAGCACGAAAACTTCCAGGTTCTGCATCAGCGCATCGCACTGACCCCCGTCCGCAAAATCTGGATCGCCTGGAAAACCTGGGCTTTCGCGTGAAAGCCGCATGAAAGTTGCCGTCATTGGCGGCGGCTGGGCGGGTATCGCCGCTGCCGTTGAACTGACGGCAGGCGGTGCCGAAACCACCCTCTTTGAAGCCGGTCGCGTCCTTGGCGGTCGCGCCCGCTCAATCGCCATCGATGGCCGGACGCTGGATAACGGCCAGCACATCCTGCTCGGCGCCTACTGCGAAACGCTGGCCCTGATGCGCCGGGTCGGCGCCGATCCCGATACCCTGTTCGACCGCCGGCCGCTGCAAATCATCGACAACGCCGGCTTTCGCATGGCGCTGCCGAAACTGCCGGCGCCATTCAATGTCGCCTGGGGCTTGCTCACCGCCACCGGCGTCAGCCTGCGGGAAAAGCTGGGCACGGCGCTCTGGATGGACGACATCAAGCGTCGCGGCTTTCGATTGCCGGCTGATCTCACCGTCACGCAATGGCTGGAAGATAACCGCCAGAACGGCCGCTTGCGCCGCCACCTCTGGGAACCGCTCTGCCTTGCCGCGCTCAACCTCCCGGCCGAACGCGCCTCGGCGCAACTGTTCGCCAACGTATTGCGCGACAGCCTCGGCAGCAAGCGGCGTGAAGACACCGACCTGCTACTACCTCGAGTCAACTTTGGCCAGCTACTGCCCGAGCCTGCCGCAAACTGGCTTGCCGCCCACGGCACCAGGCTAAAGCTCGGTCACCGCGTGACCAGCATCAGCAGCGATAAAAACTGCATCACCATCGCCGGCGAAACCTTTTCTGCCGCCATCCTCGCCACCGCCCCCCAACATGCACGGAGCCTGTGGCCTGAATTGCAGGTCAACTATGACTTCGAGCCGATTGCTACGGTCTACCTGCAATTTGGGCCAAAAACAGCCCTCCCCTTCCCGCTGCTCAATCTGCTCGGAAAATACGGCCAATGGGTCATCGACCGCAGCAATGGCCTGCTGGCCTGCGTTCTGAGCGGCCATGGCGAATGGGTGGCACTGGATGACGTGACACTTGCCGCCAGTCTTGAAGATGAACTGGGCTTCGCAGAAAAATCGGCCTGGCAGAAAGTTGTCCGTGAAAAGCGCGCCACTTTCTCCGCCCGGCCCGGCCTCCCGCGCCCCGACTGCGCTACCTCGAACCCGCAGCTTTTTCTTGCCGGCGACTACACCTGGGCCGATTATCCGGCGACACTGGAAGGCGCCGTACGCAGCGGCCTGCGTGCGGCCCGGGCGGCACTAGCGGCCTCGGTTCGGTCGCAAGCCATCTGATACCGGATGGCCCCGCAACAGCGGGGAGTTGTGTCAATCAACCCCAATACATATGCAGCATTTTTACTCAATATACGGTAATGAAGTGCATTGCCTAATGTGACAGACTCGGCCTTCGTGAAAAATGCGGCACCGCACCATTTCTCACGAAAGCTTGCCCTTATATTCACACCTACCAATTCAAAAGTTCTTGGAGATTTTCATGTCTGTAAATACCGAACATTTCACCTCTGCCAACAAAGCTACCGCCGATTTCCTGCTGTCCGCTGCCAATACCGCCCTGGGCACCGCCGAGCGCATTACTGCCCTCAATCTGGATACCGCACGCTCGGTTTTGGAAGATTCCGTTTCCAACACCAAGACCTTGATGGGTGCCAAGGACATTCAGGAAGCCATCTCCATTCAAGCGACATTGGCAAAACCGAATATCGAGAAGGCTGTCGCCTACTCCAACTCGGTCTATGAAATCTCCACACAGACCCAGCAAGCATTTGCCCAGATGATCGAAGTTCAATTGGGCGACTTCCAGAAATCAATCACTGGCCTGCTCGAAAAGGCCGGCAAGTCCGCCCCCGCCGGTTCCGAATCGGTCGTTGCTGCCATGCAAAGTGTATTTAGCGCTGCCAACTCCGCATTCGGCAACATGAATACCACCGCTAAACAGTTTGCCGATGCAGCCAAGGCAAACATCACGGCCGCCACCAGTGCAGCCGCCAAGGTTGCCGCCAAGAAGGCTGCCAATTAATAGCTGCTACGGCAGCTAGACAAAAACACCTGCACCTCCCGCTAATGCGGTTCAGTCAAGGCCACTCTAATTAGAGCGTGGAGGATGCAGGGTTTTGGCAAGCATTGAGCACACGGGGGCATCGCCCCCTCAATCCAGCCGTCCGGATTGAATTCTCAAAACCCGGCCACAACGCGCCGCAATCGCCTCGTCGTGGGTGACCAGAATCAGCGTAGTCCCCTGCTTGCTGTTCAGTTCAAACATCAGATCAATAATCTGCTGACCAGTCGCTGCATCAAGGTTGCCGGTCGGTTCGTCGGCCAGCACCAGGCGCGGTGATGGCGCGAAGGCACGAGCCAGCGCTACCCGCTGCTGCTCGCCACCCGACAAATGCTTCGGGTAATGTTTCAGGCGATGCCCCAGGCCAACGCGTTCCAGCCAATCACGGGCGACTGCGGTCGACGTCTTCAAACCGGCCAATTCCAATGGCAGCATGACGTTTTCCAGCGCAGTGAGCGAAGGCAGTAACTGGAACGACTGAAAAACAAAGCCCAGCAATTTGCCCCGCTGTGTCGCCCGCTTGTCTTCGTCGAGGGCGGCAAGCGATACGCCATCCAGCCGGATTTCGCCGGCCGTGGGAACATCCAGCCCGGCAAGCAGTCCGAGCAAGGTCGATTTTCCGGAACCGGAGGCGCCGACAATGGCCACCGTCTCGCCCGGCATGACTGAAAAGGAAATATCCTGCAAAATCGTCAGCGGCTCGCTGCCGTTATCGACCGACTTGCCCAATCCCACGACTTCAACCACCGGTTTCTCTGCCATGCGGCTCGCTCTCTTCCTGTTTGTCCTGCTCTTTTCTGCTCCGCCCGCCCTGGCCAGCAAAACCATCCTGGTCATGGGCGACTCGCTCTCCGCCGGCTACGGCATAGCCCAGGAACAGGCCTGGCCCTCATTGCTGGCCAAACGGCTGACGGAAAGGCGGCTCGATTATAGCGTCGCCAATCTGTCGATCTCCGGCGAAACCACCGCGGGCGGCCGCTCTCGCCTGCAGCCGGCACTCCGGCAGCACAAGCCGGCCGTTGTCATCATTGCACTGGGCGCCAACGACGGCCTGCGCGGTCTGCCCCTGAACCAGATGCGCGACAACCTGAATGCCATGGTTGATGCGGCACTAACCAGCGGCGCCAAAGTACTGATCGCCGGCGTTCGTCTCCCCCCCAATTACGGCCCGTATGCAACGGAATTCCACAGCAGCTTTGGCGAAATTGCCCGCAGCAAGAAAATTACCCTGCTCGATTTTCTGCTTGAACCGGTCGCCATCAAGGCCAACTTTTTTCAGGCCGACAATCTGCACCCGACGGCCGAGGCCCAAACGCTAATCCTCGATCATCTCTGGCCGACCCTCTCCCCGCTGTTAAAATGAGCCGATGAAGCCGAACCGTCCGACGATTGCCGAACTCGCCGCCTTCGATGAAATCATCGATGTCCGCTCCCCCGCCGAATTTGCCGAAGATCACATTCCCGGCGCGATCAATTGCCCGGTATTGGACAACGAGCAACGCATCGAAGTCGGCACACTGTACAAACAGGTATCGCCATTCGAGGCCAAGAAAATCGGTGCGGCATACGTTTCTGAAAATATCGCTCGCCACTTGCGAGCCAGTTTTCTTGACCGTCCAAAAACCTGGAAGCCACTGATCTACTGCTGGCGCGGCGGCGACCGCAGCGACTCGATGAGTACCGTTTTTCGCGCTATCGGCTGGCAGACCGGACACCTGGACGGCGGCTACAAGGCTTGGCGCAACCACGTCGTAACGCAACTGCAGGAACTGCCCAGGCAATTTGAATTCAAAGTCATCGCCGGCGCCACCGGCAGTGCCAAAACGTGCATCCTGCAAGCTATCGGTGATCTTGGCGAGCAGATTCTCGATCTTGAAAACCTGGCCAGCCACAAGGGCTCGGTACTTGGCACCCTGCCGGAACAGCCGCAGCCCACGCAAAAATGGTTTGAAACCAGCCTGTTGCTAACGCTGCAAACCTTTGACCCGAGCCGCCCGATCTACGTCGAAGCGGAGAGCCGCAAGATCGGTAATCTGCACGTACCGCAAGCATTGATCGAGCGTATGCGCGGCAGTGAATGTCTGAACATTGAGGCCACTCTTGATGCCCGCGTCGATTTCCTGCTCAAAGACTACGGCTATTTCCTGACTCGGCCAGATTTCGTGATCGAGCGACTGGAAGCCCTGCGCTCCCTGCAAAGTCGCGAAACGCTGAGCCGCTGGGAACAGTTCGTTCATACCGGCGAATGGTCAACGTTGGTTCGCGAGTTGCTCGAACTGCATTACGACCCGCTTTACCGTGGTTCGCAAAATCGCAATTTCAGCGGTATGCAAGACTCGCCGAATTTTGCTACGGACGATCTTTCAAGTGTCGGCATCGCCCGACTGGCCACCTTGATCGCTCAGTCGCGTATGGCGCAGATCGCCTGACAGACGGCCGGCTTCGGGCTGGCCACGCAGCCTTCTTCAAAGGCAATCTCACGCAAGCCGGCGGTGGCCACCACAGTGCGCAATTCGCCCGGATGCAGCAGAAAATCCGGATTCGACGGCTTG
>CAYWNX010000124.1:0-7537 GCA_964459735.1 uncultured Dechloromonas sp.
CCTTCATCGACGCCGAGCATGCGCTCGATCCGCAGTACGCCCAGAAGCTTGGCGTCAAGGTCGGCGACCTGCTGATTTCCCAGCCGGACAACGGCGAACAGGCGCTCGAAATCGCCGACATGCTGGTGCGCTCCGGCTCGGTCGATATCGTCGTCATCGACTCGGTCGCCGCCCTCACCCCACGCGCCGAAATCGAAGGCGACATGGGTGACCAGATGGTCGGCCTGCATGCCCGCCTGATGAGCCAGGCACTGCGCAAGCTGACCGCCAACATCAAGAAAACCAATACCCTGGTGATCTTCATCAACCAGATCCGGATGAAGATCGGTGTCATGTTCGGCTCGCCGGAAACCACCACCGGCGGCAATGCGCTCAAGTTCTACGCCTCCGTCCGCCTCGATATCCGTCGCATCGGCTCGATCAAACGCGGTGACGAAGTGGTCGGTAACGAAACCAAGGTCAAGGTCGTCAAAAACAAGGTATCCCCACCGTTCCGCGAAGCCATTTTCGACATTCTCTACGGCGAAGGCATCTCCCGCGCCGGTGAAATCGTCGAACTCGGGGTTGCGCACAAACTGGTCGAAAAATCCGGTGCCTGGTATTCGTACAAGGGTGAAAAGATCGGCCAGGGCAAGGACAATTCCCGCGAGTTCCTGCGCAGCCATCCGGAAATCGCCCAGGAGATCGAAGCCCGCATCCGCGAGGCCGCCAGCACCAACGTGATCAAACCAAGCAAGTCGGTGGCCGATGCCTGACCTGCGGGTTCGCGCCTTGCAACTCCTGACCCGGCGGGATCACAGCCGGGCGGAGTTGAAGAGCAAACTTGCCACCGAAGCCGAGTCGGCGGAACAACTCGACGCCGTGCTCGACACGCTGGAAGCCGAGCGCCTGCTCTGCGACCAGCGCTACGCCAGCCAGCGGGTTATTGCCCGCGCTCGACGCTACGGCAACGGCCGGCTAAAACAGGAATTGCGGCAAAGCGGCGTGAGCGATGAAGATATCGCTGCCGCTTTACCTGAAGGTGGTGACGAAGTTGAACGTTGCCAAATCGTCTGGTCACGAAAATTCGGCGAATTGCCACAAACTCCCGAAGAACGGGCCAAGCAGATGCGTTTTTTGCAGTATCGTGGCTTCTCCGGCGAAGCAATAAAACAAACCATGCGCCGGGCCATGCGTGGAGCAGATGAATGACCCCCCCACTCGCCACACTCTCAGCCCACAATCTCAAGAAGCGCTACAAGGCGCGGACGGTGGTTGAAGACGTTTCTTTCGAAGTCAAATCCGGCGAGGTGGTTGGCTTGCTCGGCCCGAACGGCGCCGGCAAAACTACCTGTTTTTACATGATCGTCGGCCTGGTCCCGGCCGATGGCGGCGAGGTTTTTATCGACGATGCCAAGCTGACCCATCTGCCGATGCACAATCGGGCCCGCCAGGGACTTTCCTATCTGCCGCAGGAAGCCTCGGTATTCCGCAAGCTGAATGTCGAGGAAAATATTCGCGCCGTTCTTGAATTGCTCAAACTGCCGGAAGCCGAGCTCAATGACCGCGTCGAGGGCCTGCTCAGCGAACTGCATATCGATCATGTCCGGCATGTCAATGCCTCAGCGCTCTCCGGCGGCGAACGGCGCCGGGTTGAAATCGCCCGCGCCCTGGCGACCAATCCGCGTTTCATTCTTCTTGACGAGCCATTTGCCGGGGTCGACCCGATTGCCGTGCTCGAAATCCAGAAAATCATTCGCTTCCTGAAGGAGCGCGGCATTGGCGTGCTGATTACCGATCACAACGTGCGTGAGACGCTCGGCATCTGCGATCACGCTTATATTATTAGTGCCGGCCGTGTCCTGGCCTCTGGACTGCCGAAAGAAATCGTCAATAATGAAAATGTGCGCAAGGTTTACCTTGGCGAGCATTTCAAACTCTGACCGCTAAGAAGCACCCGCCCCCACTCAATGAAGCCAGCCCTCCAACTAAAACTATCGCAGCACCTGGCACTGACCCCTCAGTTGCAGCAGTCGATCAAACTGTTGCAGTTGTCGACGGTCGAAATGCAGCAGGAAATCGAGCGCTACCTGCTCGAGAACCCCATGCTGGAACGCGATGACGACCAGGGCAGCGAGTCATTTACTGCGGCTCAACAGTTCGACTCGCCGCAAACCAGCGAAGGCGAGCGGGAACAACGCGTCGAACGCGAAGAGCAGGATGCCCGCGATGTTCGCGAGCAAGACGTGCCCTCGACGCCGACCGATGTCGACGATGATCGCTGGAGTTCTGACGCCGGCACCTTCACCGGCGCCGGGCGCGACGAAGATGACGACAGCGATGCCAACGATGTCCATGCTTCAACGATCAGCCTGCGTGACCATTTAGGTTGGCAACTGGGCATGACTCAGCTCTCGGAGCGCGACCGTAGCCTGGTCCGTTTCCTGATCGAAGCTCTCGATGATGACGGCTACCTGTCGGCGCCACTGCAGGAACTTTGGGAAACGCTGCCCCCGGAATACGAAATCGAGATCGAAGAACTGGAAATCGCCCTGCGCCATATCCAGAATTTCGACCCGATCGGGATTGGCGCCCGCAGTCCGCAGGAGTGCCTGGCGCTGCAAATGAAGACATTACCAGTCGGCGAAGAACGAACGCTGGCACTGACGATTATCGACAAATACCTGGAATTGCTGGCCGCCCGCGACTTCGCCAAAATTCGCCGACTGACCGGGTGTGACGACGACGCACTGAAAGCGGCACACGCCCTGATCGTCAGCCTGAATCCACGCCCAGGCGCACGCTTTGCACAGATCGAAGCACGTTACATTACGCCTGACGTCATCGTCAAAAAGCTGAAGGGCCAATGGACGGCCTACATCAATCCCGATGCTTACCCGCGTCTGCGCATTAATCGCCTGTACGCCGAGATCCTCGGCCGCCAGCGGCGTGGCAACGGCAACCTGACCGGCCAGTTACAGGAAGCACGCTGGCTGATCAAGAACATGCAGCAGCGCTTCGAGACCATCCATCGGGTAACACAAGCCATCGTTGATCGCCAGCGCCAGTTTTTTGAGCATGGCGAAGTCGCCATGCGTCCGCTGGTGCTGCGTGAAATTGCTGATATTCTTGGTTTGCACGAGTCGACCGTATCCCGCGTTACCAGCCAAAAATACATGGCGACACCGCGCGGCATCTTCGAACTCAAATACTTCTTCGGCAGTCATGTTTCCACCGATACTGGTGGGGCGTGCTCTGCAACCGCTATCCGCGCCTTGATCAAACAGTTGATCGCGGCTGAAGATAGCAAGAAGCCCTTGTCGGATAGTCAATTATCCGAAATACTAGGCCAGCAGGGAATTGTTGTGGCCCGACGCACGGTTGCCAAATACCGAGAGTCCCTCAACATCCCGCCGGTCAATTTACGCAAGACCCTGTAGAGAGAGGAGAAAAAAGTGAATCTGCAGATCAGTGGTCACCATATCGAGGTTACGCCGGCCTTACGCGAATACGTCGAGAACAAACTTGATCCCGTCGTTCGTCATTTTGACAAAGTCACCGGTGTGAGCGTGGTTCTCTCTGTTGAGAAACTCAAGCAAAAAGCCGAAGCGACGGTGCATGTGCCGGGCAAGGATATGCACGTTGAAGAGTCGGGCGACGATCTTTACGCCGCTATCGACACCATGTTCGACAAGTTGGATCGCCAAGTACAAAAGTACAAGCAAAAGCTTCAGGATCACCATCGTGGTGAAAAGCCGACCCTCGAAGTAGCTGAGTAAGCGCCGATTGGCCGCAGCCGTGATGCTGCGGCCTTTCCTTTTCAGAATCCCCCTATGAACCCCTTATCCCACATCCTGTCGCCGTCACAGGTCCTTCTCGATCTCGACGTTGGCAGCAAAAAACGGGTATTCGAACAGGCTGGCGTCCTTTTTGAGACGCATCTCGGGCTTGCCAGATCAGTAATTTTCGACAGCCTTTTTGCCCGTGAAAAACTTGGTTCAACCGGTCTTGGTCAAGGCGTTGCGATTCCCCATGGCCGGATCAAGGGCCTGAAACAGGCCGCAGGGGCTTTCATGCGCCTGGCCTCGGCGGTGCCGTTCGACTCCCCTGATGGCCGTCCGGTCAATCTGCTGTTCGTGCTGCTGGTACCGGAACAGGCTACCGAAGAACATCTTCAGATTCTCTCCGAACTGGCTCAGCGCTTCTCTGATCGCGCCTTTCGTGAAAGCCTGCAGACCGCCCCCGACCCGGCAGCGGTGATTGCCCTCTTCCAGGCTTGAGCCAGCACCGTGCGCAACATCAGCCTGATTCAGCTTTATGAAGATAACCGCGAAAAACTGCTGCTGAGCTGGGTGATCGGCCATCAAGCCGACCGTCGCATCGAAATCAAGCTTTCCAACAACTTCGGGGCCGATGTCGTTGGCCACATCAATATCATCCACCCCGAGCGCATGCAGGTTATGGGCCAAGCCGAATACGACTGGGCCCTGCGCATTGGTGAGCGGCGATTCAGCCAGGTCTTCCTGGATATTCTCCTTGCCCAGCCCCCGGCGATCATTATCGGCGATGGGCTGGCCCCGCCGGCCTCCTTGCTCGATGCCTGCACCCAGTCAGATACACCGTTGATTGTCTCGCCCAAACCTTGCTCGGCGGTCATCGACCAGCTCCGTATCTATCTCTCGGCACGACTCGCGGATACCGTCAACCTGCATGGTGTATTCATGGATGTACTCGGAATGGGAGTTCTGATCACCGGCCATTCCGGTGTCGGCAAATCCGAACTCGCACTGGAGCTCATTTCACGCGGTCATGGCCTGGTTGCCGATGACGTTGTCGAGATGGCCCGCATTGCCCCGACAACGATTGAAGGCCGCTGCCCTGGCATGCTGCGTGACTTTCTTGAAGTACGCGGCCTGGGTCTACTCAATATCCGCACCATTTTTGGCGAGACCGCCTCGCGCCGGAAAATGAAACTCAAGCTGATCGTCCATTTGCAAAAAACGCTGGCTTCGGACGAGGCGCCCCGCTTGCCACTTGATGCGCAAACCCAGGAAGTACTGGGTGTGCCTGTCCGCAAGGTCGTCATTCCGGTAGCGGCCGGGCGCAATCTGGCCGTACTGCTCGAAGCGGCGGTGCGCAACACCATTCTTCAATTGCGCGGCATCGACAGCATGCAGGATTTCACGGACCGCCAGCAGCGCATGATGCTTGACGAAGATAGCTGAATCATCGATAGTTACCCGGCATTTTCCAACATCAAGGGGACACCAATGAAAACACTGATTAGCCTGCTGCTCGTTTCATTCGCCGCCACATCGGTCTATGCTGCCGACGACTGTGCTGCCCGTGCTGCCGAGAAAAAACTTGCCGGTGCCGCCAAGAACAGCTTCATGAAAAAATGTGAAGCTGATGCCATGGCTTCTCCGGAAAATGCTGCTTGTACGGCAACCGCGAAGGAAAAGAAACTGGCCGGCGCTGCCAAGAACAGCTTCATGAAGAAATGCGTGGCTGACGCTCAGGCACCTGCCGCTGCCAAATAATTTTTGCCTGGGCTGAGCCCGGTACGCTGCATAGCTAGCCATTTTTGAATGGCTAGCTTTCGTTTACAGGTGTTCGAAATCGGCGCAATCAGCTGTCGGATCGTTACCCGAACTGCCAAAACAAATCCGGCCCTTTCCTTCAAGCAGGATTTCGTGGCGCCGAACCATGACTTCCTGTTGCCCTGAACGGCTGACGAAACTACCGTTCGTGCTCGTATCAACCAGATAGTAGTCATGTTCCCGCTTTTCTATGCGGGCATGCTGCCTTGAGGCCTTGCGGTCCTCGATGATCAACTTGCAGGCCAAGTCGCGACCCAGGGTAAGGAGTGGCGTTTTGGCGTCGAGCAGAAACGCCTTGCCGTGATAACGGACGCAGAGACGATCAATTGGCAGAATGCTTGACGGCCCCTGCCCGGAATGAATTTCATGGCCGGGCCAATGAATCCGGAATAACGTAAGATCCGTGCCATTTTCTGGAACCGGCCCAAGTTCGGGGACCGGCCTGACCGAAATAACACCTTGCGATGGCAACGCAGCTACCAGCGTGGAACTGCCGAGAATCTGATCTCGCCGGGCAATGCCGGCAATGCGGGCGGCATTGCTGACCACATCCCCGGTCAATTTTCCATCCTCTTCAACCACTGAACCCGCATGCAAACCAATACGGATAGTCAGCTTGAGGCCGGAAACCGGTGGCAAATCGGCGATCCGCTGCTGCATGTCGATAGCGGCCTGACAGGCGTCCTCTGCGGACTCAAAAGTAGCGAGTAGTTCGTCACCGACGATCTGGACTGTACGGCCGCGATAACCGTCGATCGCGCGATTCATCCGCTTCAAGCAACGTTCAACCGCGTACATGGCCTCGGTGTCCCCGAGGCGCTCGAATAATCCGGCGCTGCCTGAAACATCGGCAAACATGACGACGAGTTTTCGTTGCGTGGCACTCATTTGACTGCAGGATGCTCGTAATTTATTGAATTATTGATTATATGATGAACCGAGTATCTTCCGCATTATGCCTCTTGGCTTATCTCGAACATCCCGCTGATGGGCATTTGCGGGGTATCAAAAGCGATGTCACCCTCTTCTACGGGCGTCTCAAGTGTCAGCCCGTGAAAATCGAAAAGCGAATTGTCAGCCAGATGTGAAGGCACAATATTTTGCATGGCGGAGAAAACCGACTCGGTGCGCCCGGGGAAGCGCTTGTCCCAATCCGCCATCATTTCGCGGATTTTCTGGCGCTGCATATTGTCCTGCGAACCGCAAAGGTTGCAGGGAATAATCGGGAACTCCATGCCGCGCGCAAATTTGGCGATCTGGCTCTCGGCGCAATAGGCGAGCGGCCGAATCACCACATGCGCCTTGTCGTCGGTGACGAGTTTCGGTGGCATGGCTTTCAACTTGCCGCCAAACAGCATGTTGAGAAACAAGGTGTGCACCATGTCATCCCGATGGTGACCGAGGGCGATCTTGTTGGCGCCCAATTCCTTGGCGGTTCGGTAAATAACGCCGCGACGCAATCTTGAGCAGAGCGAGCAGGTCGTTTTGCCTTCGGGAATTTTTTCCTTGACCACCGAATAGGTGTCGGCTTCAACGATGCGGTACTCGATGCCGATTGATTCGAAATAGGCGGGCAGCACCTCGGCCGGGAAGCCAGGCTGTTTCTGGTCAAGATTCATCGCGATCAGCTTGAACTTGATCGGCGCACGTTGTTGCAGCGCCATCAACATGGCGAGCAAGGTATAGGAATCCTTGCCACCGGAACAACAGACCAGAACGGTATCGCCGTCCTCGATCATGTTGTAGTCGCCAATAGCTTTGCCGGTGCGGCTTTCAAGGAATTTGCGGAGTTTTTGCAGGTTGTTTGAGGGGGTCATGGGTGCGAGGGGCCGCCTTGGTTCATCGCTGGAGGCGAAAAATCAATTGCTGCGGTCAACCGTGAAAAAGAGCCAGTTTACCCCGAGACGCTGAACACAACGATTTTTAGATGCGGCACCAGCGCCCGCCTTTCGAGATCG
>CAYWNX010000125.1:0-7519 GCA_964459735.1 uncultured Dechloromonas sp.
TTTGACCTGCCGGCGAAGGATGGAGACAAGAACGGTGTCGTCAAGAAGGCCCTCGACGGCCTCAAGAAGCTCGACCCGGCACCGCTGGCCAATAAGGGCAAGCTGAAGTTTATCGACGCCGCCAATTACGATGAAAACCTGCCACTGCTGGCCGAGTGCGATCTGGTGATCGAGGCGATTGCCGAACGGATGGACTGGAAGAACGATCTGTACGCGAAAATTGCGCCGCACCTTGGGGCCAATGCGGTGATCGCTTCGAATACCTCGGGGTTGTCGATCAATACGCTGGCCGAAGGCTTGCCGGCAGATCTGCGGCCGCGCTTCTGCGGCATCCACTTCTTCAATCCGCCGCGCTACATGCATCTGGTCGAAATCATCGGTACGCAGGGTACCGATGCCAACACCCTGGATGCGCTGGAAACCTGGCTGACCTCGCGCCTGGGCAAGGGCGTCATTCGGGCGCTGGATACGCCGAACTTTGTGGCGAACCGGATCGGCGTGTTTTCCATTCTGGCCGTCATGCATCACACCGCTGCCTTCGGTTTGGGCTTTGATGAAGTTGATGCGCTGACCGGCCCGAAGATCGGGCGCCCGAAGAGCGCGACCTATCGCACTGCCGACGTGGTTGGTCTCGATACGCTGGCGCATGTCGTCAAGACGATGCAGGACACGCTGCCGAACGACCCGTGGCACGCCTATTTCACGACGCCGGCCTGGCTGGCTGGGCTGATCGGCCAGGGCGCACTCGGCCAGAAAACCCGCTGCGGCATCTTCCGCAAGCAGGGCAGGGAAATTCAGGTGCTTGATCTGGCAAAGCAGGATTACCGTACTTCGGCCGGCGAAATTGCCGAGGAAGTTGCCGCCATCCTGAAGATCAGGAATCCGGCCGAGAAGTTTGCCGCGCTGCGCGCTTCCAGCCAGCCGCAAGCCCAATTCCTCTGGGCGATTTTCCGCGACATTTTCCATTACGCCGCGGTGCAACTTGAAAACGTTGCCGACAATGCGCGCGACCTCGATTTCGCCATGCGCTGGGGTTTCGGCTGGGCGCAAGGCCCGTTCGAAACCTGGCAGGCGGCCGGTTGGGCGGACATTGCCCAGGCCCTCGCCGCCGATATCGTCGCCGGCAAGACGATGAGCGCGACGCCGCTGCCGGCCTGGGTGCTGGAAAGCGGCAGGACCGGCGTGCATACGCCACAAGGCTCCTACTCGGCGCGTAAAAACGCCTATGTCGCGCGTTCATCGCTGCCGGTTTATCAGCGCCAGCTTTTCCCAGAGCGGGTGCTGGGTGAAACCAGTCTGACGCCGGAAAAATCCGGTGAAACGCTCTACGAAAACGATGGCGTGCGCCTGTGGGCCTTGCCTGCGGTCGACGGCAAAATTGGCATTATTTCTTTCAAGTCGAAAATGCACACCATCGGCGACGAGGTGCTGGATGGTTTGATCACCGCGGTGCGTCAGGCTGAAAAAACGCTGGATGGCGTAGTGATCTGGCATGAAGCGCCGTTTGCCGTCGGCGCCAATCTGCAGCAAGTCAGTGAAGCCTGCGCCGCCGGCCTGTTCGATATGCTGGAAAAGACCGTCGAGAAATTCCAGCGCGCTTCGCAAACGCTGAAGTACGCCCAGGTGCCGACGGTGGTTGCCGTGCAGGGCATGGCGCTGGGTGGTGGTTGCGAGTTCGTGATGCACGCCGGCAAACGGGTGATGGCGCTGGAAAGCTATGTCGGCCTGGTTGAAGCCGGTGTCGGCCTGATTCCCGCTGGCGGTGGTTGCAAGGAATTTGCAATTCGGGCGGCTGACTGGGCCGCTCAGTCGGCAACGCCGGGCGAGGTCTTCAACTTTCTGCAACCGGTGTTCCAGACCATTGCGATGGCCAAGGTGGCGAAGAGCGCGGTTGAAGTCATCGATTTCGGTTTCGCCAAGCCTTCCGACACCATCCTCTTCAACGCCAATGAATTGCTGTTCGTCGCGATTAAGGAGGCGCGGGCGATGGCCGACGCGGGCTACGCGCCGTCGCTGATGCCGCGCGCCATTCCGGTCGCCGGTCGCAACGGCATCGCCACCTTCGAGATGATGCTGGTCAATATGAAGGAGGGCGGCATGATCTCCGCCCACGACTACAAGGTAGCCAAGGCGGCAGCGACGGCGCTGTGCGGTGGCGATATCGAAACCGGCAGTCTGGTCGATGAGGAATGGTTGCTGACGGTCGAGCGTCGCCTCTTCGTCGATCTGCTGAAAACCCCCGAAACCCAGGCCCGGATCAAGCACATGCTGGATACCGGCAAACCTTTGCGTAATTAATCGGGTTGAGGAGACAAATTAAATGAGCAAACAGATTCAGGAAGCCTACATCGTCGCCGCCACCCGCTTGCCGGTGGCCAAGAAGAACGGCATGTTCAAGAACGTGCGGCCGGACGACATGCTGGCCCACGCCATCAAAGCGGTCGTCGCGCAGGTGCCGGGCATCGACCCGGCGCTGATCGGCGATGTGATTATCGGCTGCGCCATGCCGGAAGCCGAACAGGGCATGAACGTCGCCCGCATCGGCCTGCTGCTGGCCGGGCTGCCGGTTACCGTGCCGGGTATCACCATCAACCGCTTCTGTTCGTCGGGCGTGCAGGCGGTGGCCGATGCCGCCAACCAGATTCGCCTTGGCCTGGCCGATGTGATGATCGCCGGCGGTACCGAGTCGATGAGCGTGATGCCGCAAATGATGGGCAACAAGATGTCGATTAACCCGGCAATTTTCGCCAATGAAGAAAACCTCGGTATCGCGTTCGGCATGGGATTGACCGCCGAGAAGGTGGCGAACCAGTGGAAAGTGAGCCGTGAGGCGCAGGATGCTTTCGCCGTCGAATCGCACCGCCGGGCCTGTGCGGCGATTGCCGCCGGCCACTTCAAGGCGGAGATTTCGCCTTACCCGGTACGCGAGCAATTGCCTGATCTGGCGACGGGTGAAATCAGAATTCGCGAGCGCATCGTCGATACCGACGAAGGTCCGCGCCCCGACTCGGCGCTCGACAAGCTGGCCAAGTTGAAGCCGGTGTTTCATGCCCGCGGCTCGGTGACGGCCGGCAATTCTTCGCAGATGTCGGACGGCGCCGGGGCGGTGATGCTCGTCTCGGAAAGGATTTTGCGCGAACACAACCTGACGCCGCTGGCTCGTTTTGCCGGCTATGCGGTGGGCGGCGTGGCGCCGGAAATCATGGGCATCGGCCCGGTGGCGGCGATTCCCAAGGTGCTGCAGCAAGTCGGCATCAAGCAGGATGACCTCGACTGGATCGAACTCAACGAAGCCTTCGCCGCGCAGTCGATTGCCGTGATGCAGGAACTCGGCATCAACCCGGCCAAGGTGAATCCGCTCGGCGGCGCCATTGCGCTCGGCCATCCGCTGGGGGCGACCGGGGCGATCCGCATTGCCACCGTGACGCATGGTTTGCGACGCACCGGTGGCAGGTACGGCATGGTGACGATGTGCATCGGCACCGGGATGGGCGCCGCCGGGATTATCGAGCGCCTGTGATGAAATTGCTGCGAGCAAGCCGGCTCCGTCCTTGCCCCCTGAAAACCTCGGGGCCGGATTGTTCAATGCAATTTTTGGCAATATTTTCGGTTGACCGCAGGAGTCTGTCGTGAAGCCCGCCTGGCTGGCCAAAGTACCTCCCGCCTGGCGGGCGCGCATGGTGCGGCTGGGGTTCAATCTCCATCCCGCCTTTCGCGGTACCGGTGGGCGTGTCATTCATGTCGCCAATGATTTGTCGCACATTCGCATTCGTCTGCCGCTGACGTGGCGGACGAAAAACATCGTCGGTTCGCTCTACGGCGGTTCGCTTTTTGCGGTGACTGACGGCGTGCATCCGATGATGCTGATGGCGGCGCTGGGGGATGGTGTGATCGTCTGGGACAAGGCAGCCAGCATTCGTTACAGGAAGCCGGGTTATTCGACCTTGTTCGCCGATTTTTCACTGACGACGGCCGAGGTGGCCGAGATTCGTCAGGCGCTTGATGTGCATCCCGAGCTTGACCGGACCTTTCTGGTCGAGCTCAAGGATGAGCAGGGAACCGTGCATACCATCGTCAAGCGCACGGTCTATATCGCCGACAAAAACCATTACCGGCAAAAATCCACCGAAGGAGACAAAGAATGATTTCACATTCCGTCAGAGTGGCCGCCGTACTCACTGCTTTGCTGGCGACACCGGGGCTGCATGCAGCCGAAGTGGCCGGGGTGAAGATCGATGAGCAGATCAAGGTGGGCAATAGCGAACTGGTGCTGAACGGCGCCGGTTTGCGCAGCAAGGTGTTCATCAAGGTGTATGTCGGTGCGCTCTATGTGACCCGGAAAGCGGCAACCCCGGCGGCGCTGCTGGACGCCGGCAATCCCCGTCGGATGAGCCTGCGCCTGGTGCGTGATCTCGACGCCGATACGCTCTACGGCGCATTGCACGATGGCCTCAAGGACAACAACAGCGAGGCCGAGCTGGCAGCCTTGAAAGCACCGATTGATCAGTTTGCCGACATCATGAACAAAATCGGCAATGCGCGTAGCGGCGATACGGTAGCGATTGACTTTACTGGCGATGGCGTTGGCGTAAGCTTGAATGGAGAGGCTCGCGGCAAGGTGGCTGGCCCGACATTCGGCCGCGCTTTGCTCAAGGTCTGGCTTGGTGACAAGCCGGTGGATGCTTCGCTCAAGAAGGCACTGCTCGGTAACTAAAGAAAAAGTGGAGGAGACAATCATGGAAAAAATCTGGCTACAGAGTTACCCCCCCGGCGTGCCGGCCGAGATCAGCATCAGCCACGTTTCATCGCTGGTTGATCTGTTCGAGGAATCCTGTCGCAAGTACGCCGACAAGGTGGCTTACGTCAGCATGGGTCGGGGAATGACCTATCGCGAACTCGACAGCCTGTCCCGCGATTTTGCCGGCTGGTTGCAGGCCAGGGGGCTGAAGAAGGGCGACCGGGTTGCCTTGATGATGCCCAATTTGCTGCAGTATCCGGTAGCGCTGTTCGGCACGTTGCGCGCCGGTTGTGTCGTGGTTAATTGCAATCCGCTATACACGCCGCGGGAACTGGAGCATCAGCTCAAGGATTCGGGGGCGACGGCGATTGTCATTGTCGAAAACTTTGCCCACGTCTTGCAGCAGGTCATTAAGCAGACCGCCCTCAAGCAGGTGATCGTGACGCCGATGGGCGAAATGTTGGGCCTGCTCAAGGGGGCTCTGGTCAATTTCGTTGTCCGCCACGTCAAGAAACTGGTGCCGGCCTGGTCCTTGCCGCAGTCGATCAACTTTACCTCGGCGCTGGCCGATGGTCGCCGCCATGGCATGGAGAGTGTCAGCCTGAACCACGACGATCTGGCTTTCCTGCAATATACCGGCGGCACGACCGGCGTTTCGAAGGGCGCCATGCTGACCCATGGCAACATCACCTCCAACGTCATGCAGGCTTACAGCTGGATCAAACCGGTGGTCAAGGAGGGCGAGGAATTCATCGTCACCGCCTTGCCGCTGTATCACATCTTCGCCCTGACAGCGAACTGCCTGACTTTCCTGATGATCGGCGCGAGCAACCTGCTGATCGCCAATCCGCGGGATATTCCCGGCTTCATCAAGGAGTGGCGGAAATACCCGATCACGGTGGTGACCGGGGTGAATACCCTGTTCAACGCCTTGCTGAACAATGCCGACTTCGCCGGGCTGGATTTTTCGCCGATGAAAGTTACCCTGGGCGGTGGCATGGCAGTGCAGGCACCGGTCGCCGAGCGCTGGCTGAAAGTGACCGGGACGCCGCTGCTGCAAGCTTATGGTCTGACCGAAACCTCGCCGGCAGCAACCATCAATCCGCTGCATATGAAGGACTTCAACGGTTCGATCGGCCTGCCGGTTTCATCGACTGAGGTGAGCATTCGCGACGATGCCGGCAAGGAGGTGACGCTGGGCCAGGTGGGCGAAATCTGTGTGCGCGGTCCGCAAGTGATGAGCGGCTACTGGCAGCGCCCCGACGAAACAGCCAATGTGATGTTCGCCGATGGTTTTCTGCACACCGGCGACATGGGTTATATCGATCCAAAAGGCTATGTTTTCCTGGTCGACCGCAAGAAAGACATGATTCTGGTTTCCGGCTTCAATGTTTATCCGAATGAAATCGAAGAAGTCGTCGCCATGCACGAAGGTGTCTCCGAGGCCGCCGCCATTGGTGTTGCCGACCCGGTTACCGGCGAGGCAGTAAAAATCTTCGTTGTCCGCAAGGACCCGACGCTCACTGCCGAGGCCTTGATCGAACACTGCCGCAAGCATCTCACCGGCTACAAAGTACCCAAACAGGTTGAATTCCGCGCCGATCTGCCACGCACCAACGTTGGCAAAATCCTGCGTCGCGCATTGAAAGAGGGGGCGTAATGCCGATTCCGGCTTCGTTGCAAAAAGGGCTGGCGCTGCCCGTGATCTGCGCGCCAATGTTCATCGTTTCCAACCCCGATCTGGTCATTGCCCAATGCCGGGGCGGCCTGATCGGTTCCTTCCCGGCCTTGAATGCCCGGCCGAAAGAGGCGCTCGATGAATGGCTGACCCGCATCAAGAGCGCGCTGGCCGATGATCCGAAGGCAGCACCGTTTGCGGTCAACCAGATCATCCACCAGTCGAACGAGCGCCTCGAGCACGATATGGCGCTTTGTGTGAAACATGAAGTGCCGCTGATCATCACCAGCCTGCGGGCGCCGAACGAAATCGTGCCGCATGTGCACGCCTACGGCGGTCAGGTCTTCCATGACGTGATCAGCGTCCGCCATGCGGAAAAAGCGCTGGAGGCCGGGGTCGATGGGTTGATCCTGGTCTGTGCCGGGGCCGGCGGCCACGCCGGCATGCTCAGCCCGTTCGCGCTGGTCGGCGAAATCCGCAAGTTCTACGACGGTCCGATTGCGCTCTCCGGCGCCATCACCAACGGCAGCGCAGTCCTCGCGGCGCAGGCGATGGGGGCGGATTTTGCCTACGTCGGCACGCGCTTCATCGCCACCCGCGAAGGTAATGCGGTGGAAGGCTACAAGCAGGCCATTGTTGATTCTGCTGCGGTCGACGTCGTTTACACGCCATTTTTCACCGGTGTGCATGGCAACTACCTGAAGAAGAGCATCGTCGCTTCGGGGCTCGACCCGGACAACCTGCCGGACAAGGATAAAACCTCGATGAACTTCGGCAGCGCCGTCGCCGCCAAGGCCTGGAAGGACATCTGGGGCGCCGGTCAGGGCGTTGGCACCATCGACGATGTGCCGAGCACCGCCGAGCTGATCGGCCGCATGAAAGAAGAATACCGCACCGCCAAAGCAGCGTTGTGCAGCAATCCGTTCTGAGTCGACCCCGTCATTCCCGCGAAGGCGGGAATCCATGAGCCATATGGGCCTTCCCTTTTACGAAGGCGACCAATCATCAAATAACATTCAGGAGACAACCCATGAGCGACTACCGCGCACCCGTAAGAGAGATGCGTTTTGTCATGGACGAACTGGCCGGTTTCAAGGAACTGA
>CAYWNX010000126.1:0-4868 GCA_964459735.1 uncultured Dechloromonas sp.
CGCGCGTCGAGAACACGAACCGGTTGGAGATTTGAATGAAGTCAAGCCAGAACATGTAGTCCTGGCCGTTGAAAAACTCCTCGCGAAATCTCAGCTTCGGATATTTGGAAAACCGATATACCACGGTAGAGGTGCCGATAACGTTCCCTTTCACAAGGATTTGATCCGTCATCTCTCCACGGTATGCGTACAATGCCCGCTGCTCATCGAGTAACTGGTGTTCGCGCAGATTGATCTTGCCAGCCCGGTCAAACGCTGTCTTATCCTTGTAGTCAGGAAAGAAGAAATCAGCGAAATAGAAGTCATAGCCTTGCTCAAGGCCGGCTATGGCGTTCTCAAGGTGATGTTCTGTCCAGGCGTCATCGGAATCGAGAAATGCGATGTAATCGGTATCATGGTCGACGGCTGCTATTCCCGCATTGCGGGCGGCTCCTGGCCCTGCGTTGTCTTGAGTCAAAACTGTGAGTTGCCGAAAATCATTCGTTGAGAGGCCGCTTAATTCGTCGGCAGTCGGGCAGGGTGAACCATCGTCGACGATGACTATGCGGCATTTCGAAACACCCTCTTGCCTCAAGGCCGATTCGACAGCCCGGCGTAGCACCCCCGGCTTTCGCTGAAAGAATGGGATTACTACGGCTATCTTCAAATCTTCAATCATTGTGTCCCCATGCAATCACGAATCGGCAAGGTATGCCCACACAATAATCCATAGTTCAGATATCTCCCAATACCCTCAAGTATATATTTACGATATGCTAAATACGTTGAATTGAGTGCCCTAACAGCTACTGTTAATTTTACGATCTGGATAACAGATCCTTAGCCATGCTTCTAAAGCCATCGGCGTAGCGAAAGTAGTCGCCCCGTGCATAGAGTTTCAGTACACGGAAAATTCGTTCTAGTATTCCACGGCCCGAGTGAACGCGGGCCCGTTCAAATGCAAGCGCTCTCCGAATGTGTTTGTGCAGGCTGGGTTCGGCGTTCTCCAAGCGCTCTAACAGTCGCTCCAAACGCACGGCGCCCTGATTTGACTGTTTGCTCTCTGCCGCAATGGAGAGTTTTTCCTTAAGCCCGGAGGGGCGCATTCCACATTGATTATTGGAGTGCTGACGATATTGGACGAGTGGCGCTTCAATCACCCCAAGCCGGCCTTTTGCTGCAGCGCAAATGGCTAACCACTCATCGTGCAGCCAACCATTGACGAAGGGGCGTGCGAAAACCAGTAAGTCTCTGCGCAGCGCCACTGTCGCGCCAGTTACCACATTTCTAGGCAGCAAAGCTGTTAATGGCGAACTACCGGTCAAACTGCGTATCAGGCGTTTGGATAGGCGAACCATTTCAAATTGTGAGGTTCCGAGATCGTGAGCTTGTGCGTCAACCAACCGGGCATCGCTGAATGCCAATAGCACATCAGGTTGCTCTTCCATAAAGCGCACAAAAGTTTCTACTTTATTTGGTAGCCAGACATCATCCTGATCACAGAGAAACAAAATTTCCCCATTACAGGCTGACAACGCTCGCTCAAAATTTCTGGTGATCCCGAGCCGTTCCCCTTGCAAAATGATCAGTCGCGGGGTCTCTATGCCGAAAAATTTTTCCCGGATGATATCAATCGTTCCATCCGTTGACCCGTCATCAGATACGATCAGTTCATCTATCGGCGTTGTTTGACTAAGTATTGAATCTATTTGAGTCCCGACATAGTGACTACCGTTGTAAGTGCACATTGCCACCGAAAGCTGTGGCCGGGAGGAGGGCAATGGAAACTGGAGACTCATGCCTGTACTGCATTAACAATATGTTTTACGTAGGCTGGCATTGAGTATTTAGTAACGTATGCTCGGTAACCCTTGTCGGCTAATTGAGCAGCCAAGCCTGGATTTTCATTCAAGAGTATTACTGCGTCGCTAATTGCTTGTGGATCACCTGGCGGAACTAGAAATGCTTCCTCGGCATGCTGAACATAATCCGTTATGGTTGGCGTACGCGTCAGGATGATCGGTTTGTGGAAAGCCATGGCCTGGATCATGACCATCTGCCCAGCGGAAATATCATCGACGGCGAGAGGCACAACGACCAAATCTGCGTCCTTGAGTTGATTAAAGTAACAATCGTCATAGCACGATCGGAGGACTTCAATTTTTCCGGTTTGAGTACACCCCATTAATGCTGCTTCAGAGTCGCAAATGACATGAAGCGGCAAGTCAAGCTTGGCAAAAGCCTCAAATAGTGTTTTGTAATCTCGGCCGGAGCGACCAGCGCTGAAGGCATAGGGGATTACTTCGGAGGTGGCGGGTAAAGGACGGCCGTTTGCATATTTTTCATGGCCGTGCAGGTGCAGGCCATAGGGAACGAATAGGAATTTTGTCCGTGAGCGCTTAAATATTCGGCTGTAATCTTCCTGCTCCTTGGTCGAATGACAAATGACACCTTCAAGGAATGAGAAAACAGTTGTGAAATAAAATTTTCTAATCATGTCTACACGTCGATTGTTTCTCGACGTGTATATAAATCCGAGCAAATATAAGCGAGGTTTGTTTATTGGGATCAATGCGCGAACCAACCCGAAAATAAGCGCTTCAATATGAGTCCCAAGCACAACAACATCAGGTGCTGGCTTTGAATGGATCATTGATCGCCAAGCCATTCGCAAAGCAAACCAAGCGAGTTTCGGCCATCCCGCTAGCAATAACCAGATTCGGTAGCGGTACCGCAACAAGATCTTTTCCGAAAATATCTTGTATTCAACCTCTAGCGCCGAAAGTGCCTGTGCAAACGGAGAGTTGCGGGCGTCATTTGAGAATGTCAAAACAAAATGAATCACAAAGTCATCTCTAATGTATTGCTGATTGATGCATCAGAACCTCAGACCGAATCGGCGATTGGTCTTTGTTGGAGTTCCTCGGGCGTTGCATAAATAGTGATGCCATCTACAGCAAGACTTTCCAGATGCTCATAGAACGCTCTGGATTCTATGTACCAGGACTTCGCCTCACCAACAACGCCGGTATGAATCAAACCCGTTCGTGAAAACTCGTTCCAGAAGTAGTTACGTAAATCGTCACGCTCAGGGTTATCAATTCTTCTAGGCATGTAAGCTGGGTCCAGTGGTACAACAGGCACACTGATCAAATTCCCCTCCCAATCCCTGCAAGGTAGCTGGAACTGCTCAGCCATGCGGACGGGTAGGGGAAATGCTTTACCCAGCTTATCCTCAAGGGTATGGTAAAAAGTTACCGGACCCATCGAAATGCCCAACCCTAAAACTTTGCCATTCACTTCAATGCAACGTTGCCAAGGCGATCCTGTTCCAAAGATGGAGTCTGCCAAGTGGTGTGAGTCCGTTATAAAGTCTGCCAGTTTTCCCACTGCCGATACAGAATGTGTCGGATGAATGCTTCGTTTTACGCCGGGATATTTAAGGAACTCTGCTGGAAGTGCGCCAAGATTACTGCCGCAGCGTACCGGATCAAAAACATAGTCCGTCATTTGGCAGGTAGCATGGATTGTTCCACCGGGCAGGAAATATGTTGGAATAATGACGGTTCCCTCCGTACCCACCACAGTACACAGTGCATCAATTACCGCGCGAGGGCCGCCTTCAACAAACCCCAAACTTTTTAGTGACGAATGCAGGAAGACAACATCACCTGAACAAATGCCCAGGCCTCGCAAACCCTCAGCTAACATCTCTGCGGTAACGTGTTGTCTGGTTGACTCCAGCGCTTTTGCATTCTGTTTTTTCTGGTAATCCGTAAGAACTGACTTGATCTGCTGTTTAAGGCCTTTAAGCATAATTTGCTCCCCGTATATCAATTTCGATCAGGTTGGCGTCAATCGTAAACTTTGCTGCCCAGTTGAGAAACTCAAACCGGCCATAGTGTCCATCCACAGGAAACGACCCTTTGACGCCACCGCAGACCTCCTCCGGGCCATCAATATGTATGGTTTTACGGACATAGGCGTTTGCTTTTTTGCCAGCCTCAAGGAATAGTGGATTATCCAGAATCTGGTAAAGCAAGAACCAGCAATGAGCGATTTGGACGTTTCCTGTTAAACACGACCATTTGACGGCGGGGCTCCAGTCCGAATGCAGGCGACCAGGTAATGAACCATCGGGACGTTGAGCAATCAAGAGACCTTCAGCGAGGCGTTTGGCCGATTCAAGCAAGTCCGCTTCCTTGGAAAAAATGAAGCCCTCAATAATCCCGCGAAGTACGTAACCCAAGGTATGGGTCAATGGCGCTTTGGGGTCGACCAGGCAGCAACTATCAAACCAACCACTTGAAGTTTGTTTCGTCATTGCCCAGCGTACCTGACGCAAACCGGCTTCTGCAAAACCTTGGTCAGGAACATGCCGAGCCGCTTCAAACAACCCCCATGAAACATGAGTTTCGTAAGCCTTATCGCCGGGGGCAGCAAACGGTGTTGCATGCCTTCTCCAGCAGCCATCAGCATCCAGAGAGTCACGAAGCCAAACGGCAGCCCTTATCATCGGCTCCCGGTAAACATCACCGAAAACACTGACGCCGGCAGCAAGTCCGATAAGAATTTGCCCAGTGTTAAAGGTAACGGGAACCTTCGGCTGATCGAAAACCTTGCCACCTTGAAAGCCACCCTCTGGAAACTGGATCGATACCAGCCAATCCAGCATCCGGCGCCCTCTCTCCAATAGAACAGAATCCCCTGTTGACCGCGCAACTTCCAAAATTGTAGGAACAATATAGCCGGTGGTTTCCGGGTAAGAAGCAGCCCAACCCTTCTGTAAACTGAAATCCCGAGCGACGCCACCATCATTCGATGTAGAGCGGTCCTGCGCCGTGGCCAGCCACTTGGTGCAAGCCGCAATAATGACTTCCGGGCCGGGA
>CAYWNX010000126.1:4878-6368 GCA_964459735.1 uncultured Dechloromonas sp.
CAATGACGGCAAACCATGCTCATCTCTTGCAATCTCGTCCTTTGAGGCGTCTGATAATCGCTCCTTGCTACCGAAAAATCCCCTGATTTTTGACATTAGCACCATGATTTCCCTTTGCCTGACGTGCTGACTAGTTTTTGAAATTATTCAGATGAACTTGTTGCCAGTCTTGTTCAATTGCTGGCCGAAGAAGAATTGTCCGGAATTTCTGGAAGCGCCTTTTCCGGCGATGGGGCTTCGACTTCATCTTTAGCGAAGGATCGAGCAATACGCTCCTCCTCTTCCGGGCTCGGCCATTTACCTGCTTTTTGAAGCTTTGTTTTAAGGGCGGGTAGCGAAAAACCCAGTCGGTAAGCACGCACTGCGTGCTGTACAGATCGCTCCAGGTCACCAGTCTCAAACAATGCGAGGCCTAAATTGTAGTGAGCATTTCCCGTATCGAGTCCGAGACTGATAGCCTGTTCCAACTGCTCAACACTGTCTTTGCGTTTGCCATCCTTGAACAGATGGATGCCATAGACAAGCCTGACGTTGGGATCGTTCGGCCGCCAGCGGAGAGCTCTTTCGAAATAGCAGGCAACAGACCAACGAGCGCCGTAAGGCTGAGTTTTCTTTTCCTTGAACTGCAAACGCGACATTGTAGAAAGCGCACGGTAATGGTTTGGATATGCACGAAGCGTGTAGTCCAGATCACCCCCAAAAGAACCCGTGGAACCTTTACTTAAGGATTCAACGCCAGGCGTGAAATGCGCTGACTCGACTAATATGATCGTGTTCGTTCCTGGGGCACTTTGATAGTCGAGCGGACCAATCCCCATACCATACAGAGGGCCACATGTTGACTCATTTACTGGGTACGGTGCCGACTCGGCAGTGCCAATCACACCTAGTATTGCAAATGAAAATGCTATTAGCGGATTTTTCATTTTGTTCTCATGCTTTCCATTTCATGTAGAGGCTGGTCGGTGGACAAGCCGAAATAGCAGTCTTTCAGGACCTTCCGGTCGTCCTGCCATTGCCCACATAACCAAATATGCAGCCATATAGGTAATTACCCCGAGAAACACCTTAAGCGCCAGCCATACAGTGACATGGAAGTCTAAACCATTGTCAATAAGATATTTGCATAGCCATGTCGTAGTTGCGACCATGCAAGCGGTAGCAACGGTAGGTCGCCAAATCGCGGCAATAATTTCCAACAGGGAAAACTCCAGTTTTCTTGCAGTAATAAATAAATTGAGCGGGGTACTCAGTGCGGCAGTTACGATTGCTGCGTAAGCGGCACCCATAACTCCGAATTTGGGCACTAGGATCCCCATCGAACCTAGCATTAACATGGCGCCAGCAAATACAACCAGCGTGTTGGTTTTCGGGGTGCCGAGCGCGATATAAACCACATTGCAGTTGTTTTGCAGCACATTGATTGCTGCCGCTAGGGCGATAACTTTGATCAATAGGGCGCTTTCCCCCCATTGGCTACCCAAGAGTAA
>CAYWNX010000126.1:6378-7425 GCA_964459735.1 uncultured Dechloromonas sp.
GCTGCAATTTCGGAACCTGCAAGATTTGCAAACTCATAGCTGATGCTATACAAGCCAAGTCCTTTGGGGCCTACCACTTTCGCCACAAAAAAATCTGCTGAACGGTGATAAACAAAGTTGCTGATGCTTCCCAAGATCATCCACTTTGAGAATTTAAACATTTCACGCCAGACTGATAATGAAAGGCGGGGGCGAAAATTGTGCACGATGTAGCTTGTTGTCACGCCGAGCGCAGCACCCAGTACCATGCCAATGACCAAAGCCCAATAGTTGCGAAAAACAACGGCAGCAATAACCGTTGTGGCAAACAGAATGACGCGATTTACTAGGCGGAATATAAACTCTTTTCGAAAGTTTAATTCTTTCCGAAACTCGACAACTCCAATATTACCCAAGCCATTGATCAAGGCAGCAATAGCAAGCGCAAACATCACACCAACAAGGCGCGGTTCTGAATAAAAAGTAGAGGCTGGGTAAGCCAGCATGGCCAAAACCAGCGCTGTTCCGGTAGCGTAGATTAGATTAATAGTCCAAGCGGTATCATAGTGTGATCTGTTTGACTTATTGTTTTGGATAATGGCGCTATCTAGGCTGAATGCACCAAGTACCTCCAAGACCGCCATGAGCGAGGTCGCCATTGCCACCAGTCCAAAATCATCTGGGCTCAAAATGCGCGCAACAATGATTGTGCTAATTAGCCCTATTGAGCGTTCTAGCAGACGCCCAAAAACCATCCAAATGGCACCTGATGCCATTTTATGCCGAACGCTTTTCACTTATGGTAGATCCAATGGCGGAATTTCATTAAGTTATCCTAGTGATGTAAGTTGGAGAGTGTTGCCAGTAGAGATCTGGCTGCTACGCGGAGCGCCAGCGGGGTATATCGCCAAGGCTTTGGGAGGACGGCGACTTCTCGCAAACTATGTCGTGCAACTCCAAATTGGCGAGCATGCATTGCATAGAGAGCCCTTAGCGCCCATGCATCCTGAAGTCGGGCTTGGACAACTTTGACTACAGGAAGGGGCAAGTTGTGGGTTAACACATAGC
>CAYWNX010000127.1:0-7412 GCA_964459735.1 uncultured Dechloromonas sp.
GTTCCGCAGATTCGCACCCGGGAAATCGAGTCGGTGATGCGGGTCAGCAGCGGCGAGATCGCCGTCCTTGGCGGCCTGATGGAAGATGGCGTCAATTGGCAGACCGGTCGCGTACCCCTCTTTGGCCAGTTACCATTGGTCGGTGAAGCTTTTAATACACGCAACAACGCGGCCAAAAAATCCGAACTCGTCATCTTCCTTCGCCCTGTGGTGATTCGCGATCCAAGCCTGGCTGGCGATTACAGCAAATCACGTTCGCAGTTGCCGGGTGACGACTTCTTCATTCAACCGAACGAAGCGCAGCCGTTCAACGTCATGCCCAGTCGCTGAGGCCGGACAATGAGCCTGTTGATGGACGCCCTGAAACGGGCAGAAACAAGCAAACAGGAAGCCGCACGCGCCTTGGTCGGTGGTGAGGCCAGCCCGACCTTTGGCGAGAAATTGACTCTTGATCCCTTGGCGAGCGGATACCCGAAGGGGGTCATCAACCCGCTGCCAGATATTGCCAGCCATATCGACGCCGTGGACGCCGACCTCGCCATTGCCTCTCGCCCGGAAGTGCCTCCCCTGCCTCGCACCAACCCGACGCCGCCAGCCGCGGCAGAGAAGGTCTCGGCACCAAATGAACGTGAGGCCATTCGCAACGCCTTTGCCGCAAAGCTGGCTGCAGAACCGTTGCCGAAATGGCCGCTCGGGCTGGCACTGGGCGTACTACTGATAGCCGCCTTGGTGATTGGCGCCTATGTCTGGCACCAATTGAACAGCATGAGTGCCAACACGCTGGCACCGCCGGTCGGCCGCATGCCAGGCACCTCGATGACGGCAAGCCCGCCCCTGCCAGCCATCCCGGTCAATCCGCCTGCGGTTTTTGTGCCTTCCAGCCCGTCGACCGCAGCAAGTAGTCTCCCAGCCGGTGAAGCCCCCCTTTTCCCGCCGCCACGCCCGGCCTATCGACCGGCACAAGCCCCGGCTCAATTTGCGACAGAGACCAGGCCTGCCGTGTCGATAAGCCTATCCCGTAGCCGCTCCGAACCGGATATCAATCTGCTGCAGGGGCACAGCCACGTTGAGAAAAATGAGCTGGATCTGGCGCGTCGCGACTTCGAACAAGCCTTGCGCCGCGACCCGAACAATACCGATGCCCTGCTCGCCCTGGCCGCGATTGCCCAGCGCCAGGGCCGACCTGCCGATGCCGAGCAGCTCTACCAAAGAGCAATGATTGCCAACCCGGGCGACCCTGCCGTTCAGGCTGCAGCGCTGGGTAGCACTGCAGCTGGGGCTGACCCGCAAACGACGGAAAGCCGGCTGAAAACGCTGCTCGCAGCCCAGCCCGAGTCGGCAGCCCTCAATTTCACCCTCGGCAATCTATACGCGCGTCAGAGTCGCTGGGCCGAGGCACAACAGGTGTATTTCAATGCCGTCGCCGTCGAGGCCGATCACCCGGATTACCTGTTCAATCTGGCCGTCAGCCTCGACCATATTCGGCAAGGCCGCCCGGCCGCCCAGCACTACCGTCTGGCGCTGGAGGCAGCCGACAAACGCCCGGCCGCTTTCGACCGCGAGCAGGTGAAAAAACGTCTGGCTGAATTGCAGCCCGAGCCGCCACGTTAAACACCATGAACACCTCCGTCCTGCAGCGCCGCCCCCTCGGCCAGATCCTGATTTCCGAAGGCATTCTGTCGGAAGACCAGTTGCGCATCGCGCTGCTCGAGCAGATGAAGCTCAATCAGCCGATTGGCAAATTGCTGGTTTCCCTCGGCTTCGTTTCCGAAGCGACGCTACGCCAGGCACTTTCAGAAAGCCTGGGCAAACAGAGCATCGATCTGAAGCATGCGGTGATCGACCCACAGGCGCTCAAGCTGGTCCCGCGTGAGGTAGCCAAGCGCTATCACCTGCTACCGCTCGACTACAACACACAAAACCAGCGGCTGACGCTGGCGATTTCCGACATCAACGACATTGTCGGCCTCGACCGCGTCCGCACCCTGCTCGCCGAGGGCACGGCGATCGAGACGCTGCTCGCCGGCGAATCGGAAATCGATCGCGCCATCGACCAGTATTACGGCTACGAGCTTTCCATCGACGGCATCCTGCACGAGATCGAAACCGGCGAGATCGACTGGAAGAGCCTGTCGGCAACCGACAACGAGTACAGCCAGCCGGTCGTCCGCCTGATTGACGCGATCCTGACCGATGCCGTGAAGCGCGAGGCTTCCGACATTCACTTCGAGCCGGAAGCCAATTTTCTGCGCATTCGCTACCGCATCGACGGCATGCTGCGCCAGATCCGTGCCCTGCATAAATCCTACTGGCCGGCGATGACGGTGCGCATCAAGGTGCTCGCCGGCATGAATATTGCCGAAATGCGGGCGCCTCAGGATGGCCGCATCGGCCTTAGCGTCTCCGGTCGCGCCGTCGATTTTCGCGTCGCCAGCCAGCCGACCATACACGGCGAGAACATCGTGCTGCGCATTCTCGACCGGCAAAAGGGCATCGTCCCGCTGGAAAACCTCGGCCTGACCGAGGAGCATCTCTACCAGCTGAAACTGATGATCGCCCGGCCGGAAGGCATCATTCTGGTTACCGGCCCGACCGGTAGCGGCAAGACAACAACGCTTTACTCGGTACTCAACCACATCAACGCCGAGGGCATTCACATCATGACCCTCGAAGATCCGGTGGAATATCCGATGGCGCTGGTGCGCCAGACCTCGGTCTCGGAAACCGCCAAGCTCGATTTCGCCAACGGCATCCGCTCGATGATGCGACAGGATCCGGATGTCATTCTGGTCGGCGAAGTCCGTGATGCCGAAACGGCCGAAATGGCTTTCCGTGCCGCGATGACCGGGCATCAGGTATACACGACGCTACACACCAATTCGGCGATTGGCGCCGTGCCCCGTCTACTCGATATCGGCGTGCTGCCCGACGTGATGGCCGGCAACATCATCGGCATCGTCGCCCAGCGCCTGATCCGCCGCCTGTGCGATCACTGCAAATCGCCGTACCACGCCGAGCCGCACGAAATTCACCTGCTCGGCTCACTGGCCGAAGGCCCACGCCCGGTGCTCTTTCGTCCAACCGGTTGCGAGATTTGCGACTTTCGCGGCTATCGCGGCCGTCTCGCGATCATGGAACTACTGCGCGTAGACGCCGGCATCGACGAACTGATTGCCCGCCGCGCAACCACCCACGAAATCCGCAGCCGTGCCCTGATGCAGGGCTTCCAGACACTGGCTGACGACGGCCTGCGCCGCGTGCTGAATGGTACGACCTCGCTGGAAGAACTGGCGCGCGTCGTCGACCTGACCGACCGGATGTAGCGATGCTTTTCGACTACAAGGCGGTCAGCGCAGAAGGGCAAATGATTTACGGGCGGCTTGATGCGATTAACGCGGTCGACCTTGAAATGCGCCTGAAACGCATGGATCTCGACCTGGTGACCGGCACGCCGCTAACCCAGCGGACACTATTCGGCGGCCGCAAAATTCCCCGGCCGGAACTGATCAATTTCTGCTTCCACCTCGAACAACTTAACCGCGCCGGCGTACCGCTGCTGGAAGGTCTGACCGACCTGCGCGACTCGATCGAACATCCGCGCTTTCGCGAGGTGATCGCCGGACTGATCGAAAGTATCGAGGGCGGCCAGACGATGTCGCAGGCAATGAGCGCCCATCCCGATGTCTTCAGCCAAGTCTTTGTCAACCTGATCCGGGCCGGCGAAGGCAGTGGCCAGTTGCCGGAAGTGCTGGCCAGCCTGACCGAATCGCTGAAGTGGGAGGATGAACTCGCCTCGCACACCAAAAAACTGCTGATGTATCCGGCCTTTGTCGCCAGCATCGTGCTGGCCGCCACCTTCTTTCTGATGATCTACATGGTGCCGCAGCTCAAGATGTTCGTGAAGAACATGGGGCAGACGCTGCCGGTGCACACCCAGTTGCTGTTTTTTATTTCCGACCTGCTGGTTGATTACTGGTATGTCTTTCTGCTGCTCCCCGTCATTGCGGTCATCGCCGGACAATTCATCCTGAGTCGCAACCCGCTCGCCCGCCTGCGTCTGGATGGCATCAAACTGCGTCTGCCGGTGCTTGGACCGATCCTGAAAAAAATTGTGCTTTCACGCTTTGCCAACACCTTCGCCATGCTCTACGCCTCGGGCATTCCCATTCTCGAATCGATCCGCACGACACAGCAGATCGTCGGCAACCGTGCGGTACGGCAAGCCTTGCAGCGGGTTGAACAATCGATCCGCGAAGGGCGCAATGTGGCCAGCGCCTTTCACGATGTCGGGATGTTCCCGCCGCTCGTCGTCCGCATGCTGCGCGTCGGGGAAAACACCGGCGGGCTGGACAAGGCGCTGCTCAACGTCAGCTACTTCTACACCCGCGATGTCAAGGAATCGGTCAGCCGGGCGCAGGCGCTGATCGAGCCGATGCTGACACTGTTCATGGGCGCCTTGCTGGGCTGGATTATGCTGTCGGTCATCGGCCCCATCTACGACATCATCAGCAAGATAAAAACGTGACTGATCGCCGTCTGCTCTATCTCAACACGCATCGCCTCTCGGCCTACGCCTGGCGACAGGGCAAACTGCTGCCCGAGGACATCTTTGAAAATAACGAGGATCTCGGCCGCTTTGCCGACTATCTGCGGAGCAAGAAAAACAGCCACTTTTCCCTGCTCGCCAACGTCGCCGAGGAAGGGCACGTTCTCGAAACCATTCCCTTTCTGCAAGGCCGCGACCGTGAAGCTTTGATTGCCCGCAAGATCGGCCAGCACTTTCTCGGCACCCCGCTCTCCGCCGCCATTTCGCTCGGTTATGAGAAAGCCAAGCGCAAGAATGAAAAGTTGCTTCTCACGGCCCTGACCAACCAGGCGCATTTCGCGCCCTGGCTGAACTGCATCAAGAGCACCGAAACCCCGCTGGCCGGGATTTATACCGTTGCCCAACTGGGTGGACAACTGCTGAAAAAACTGGGTTTCGGCAAGGGCCGCTGTCTGTTGCTCACCCTGCAGGATCATTCGATACGCGAAAGCTTTCTGGTCGATGGCCAGACGCTTTTCTCGCGGATGGCGCCGCTCACCGACAGCAGCATCGCCGGCATTGCCAGCAGCTTTTCGGCCGAGGCCGGCAAGTTGCATCAATATCTGGTCGGCCAACGCCAGGTCGGCCGGGACGAAACGCTGCCGGTTTTCATCGCCGCCCATCCACAGGCCCTGCCGTCAGTCGAAAATGCCTGTCCGGATCGCGGCCAACTGAGCTTTGCCTTCATCGACAGCCACATTGCCGCGAAGAGACTGGGCCTGCGCACACCGCCCGAAGACAGCCGCAGTGAATCACTCTTTCTCCATTTATTGGCCACCTCGCCGCCGCGCCAGCAATTCGCTGGCGAAGGGCATCGGCATGACTATCGACTGGCGCAAATTCGCCAGGGCATGGTCGCCGCCGGCGTTATTGCGCTACTTGGCAGCGTGCTGTTTGCCGCCAAGGAAACCTATCAGGCGCAAACATTTCGCGCTGAAACCCTGACGCTACTGGCCAGCGAGGCTGATCTCAACGGACGTTACCAGGAAATCTCCGCCACCTTCCCGCAACTGGGGATCGATAACGAAACCCTGCGCCGTCTGACGACGCGCCACGCCGACCTGATCCGACAGCAGCGCCAGCCCGGACCGGCTTACCGCATGGTCAGTCGCGCCTTGAACGAAATGCCGAGTGTCGTGCTCGACAGTATCGAGTGGAAAATTGGCCATTTTGGCAAGTCGACCGCAGCAGCCCTCACTGGCGAAGATGAGACCACCATAATTCGCGGCACCATCCGCCCGGAGAAAAATGCAAGCACGCGGCAGATTCTGGCAACCTTCGAACAGTTTGTTAAACACCTGCGCAGCGACCCGGGCGCCAGCGTAAGTGTTCTGCAACAACCGTTTGAAATGGAATCCGGGCGCTCTCTGCGTGGTGGCGACGGTGCTGACGAAAGCACCCAGCCCCGCCAGTTCACCCTCGAAATCACCCGAAAAATCGCGCCATGAAATTCACCCGGCGCGATCTCGTCAAACTCAAGTGGCCACTGGTCGGCGCCTTGCTGCTGCTGGTCATCGCCGGCCTGCTTGCCTGGTGGAGCCGGCAAGATGCCCAAAAGGCCGAGCAGCAACGCAACGCAGCGGAAAACAGCAGGAACCAGATCGAACAACGCCTGCGCCAGGTGCGCACTGAAGAGCAGGAACTCAAGAAAAGGGCACAGATTTTCCAGCAAATGCAAAAATCCGGCATCGCCGGCGAGGAAAAGCGTCTGGACTGGACTGAAATGCTCCGCGCCATCCAGAGCGACATCCGTCTTCCCGCCATGACTTACGAATTCGGCGCCCAGATCCCGCTGGAAAACATGACCGGCCAGGACTATGCCTACTTTGCCAGCCCCATGCGCCTGCAACTGCGCCTGCTCCACGAAGAGGATTTGCTCAACTTCCTCGCCCGTCTGCAAAAGGAAGCCAAAGCCCTGGTTCTGATCCGGAGCTGCAAGCTTTCGCCCCTGCCCAACAGCGGCGAAGCACGCGAAATGCTGCCACAGCTGAGTGCCGAGTGTGACTTGCAGTGGATCACCGTTCGCCGCTCGACGGGAACAAAATGAGTATCGCCCGTCCCCTCCTCCTGCTTTTTCTGGCCTGGGTGCAGAGCGCCGCATGGGCGCAGCCCGAGCCACTAGGCCGACTGTTTTTCACCCCGCAACAACGCGCTGCGCTCGACCGCCAGCGCCAGCTCAACCCGAATTTCCTCGCCAGTGCGGCAGATGCCGATAGCAGCCTGACCATCAACGGCGAGGTGCGCCGGAGCAGCGGCCGCAACACCCGCTGGATCAACGGCGAAGCCCAATCGAACGGCAACGCGCCCGCCGCCCGGGTACCGGTCGGCGACACCTTCCACCCCGGCACCGGCGAACGCGAGAGCTTGCTGGGTGAGGGCCGGATCATCATTCGTCGTCCACCACCCATGCCATGAACCGACAATGGCCTGGAGCACGTAAGCAATCGGGTATCGCACTCATCGCGCTGCTCGTCCTGCTGGTTCTGGCCGGCGGCTATGCCTTTTATCGGAGTACGAATGTCGGGAGCGGTCGCATTCAGGAAAGCGGCAAGCTCCTCTTGCAACTGGCTCAGGCAAAGGAAGCCTTGATCGCCTATGCGGTCATCGATACCAAAAGGCCAGGCCGCCTGCTTTGTCCTGACCTGATTGGCAATGGCATCTCGCCCTTGCTTGCACGAGACGATTGCGACGCCTATGGCGGCTGGCTACCCTGGAAGAGTCTTGACTTGAGCAACGCCAGCGACGCTTACGGCGGCAATTTCCGTTATTACCTTTCACCCCTTTTTGGCGGCGACAGAACCAGCCCGTTTCTCAACAGCGACACCCC
>CAYWNX010000128.1:0-7405 GCA_964459735.1 uncultured Dechloromonas sp.
CTTTATCAATATCCGCGAAGCAACGCCTGAAGGATTACTTAAAAAAATTCGAATCTACGATTTTGACCCGGAGAATGCGCTTAGGTCAGTGACCGAAGCCGATGAAGCCTCATTTGATTTTGGCAACGGTTGGCGCCTTAAAGGGGTAGTCAAAACCGTTCTGGAAGGAGATTTGGCTCGGGTGGAGCGACATGAAACCGGCGGCTGGCATTCTGCGGTCAACCCGGAGTTATTGTCTGTTTTGATGGTGGCACCAGAGAGGATGTCACTTTTCGGCCTGCTCAATTACACCCAGCACTTGTCGGCAAACCGGCAAACCACCGAACGATATGAAATTGCGATCTGGAAAAAAGTGATTTACCCACTGGCAGCATTCGTTATGGTCGCCTTGGCTTTGCCATTTGGCTATTCCCATAATCGGGTTGGTGGTGTCAGCCTGAAGATTTTTGCCGGTGTGATGTTGGGTATTCTGTTCTATGCGCTAAACGGCTTGTTCTCGAATCTCGGGATTATTAACGCTTGGCCACCGTTTGCCAGTGCTGCGACACCATCAGCCCTGTTTCTTGTTGGGGCGATCGGCATGATGTGGTGGGTTGAGCGCCGTTAAGCAGGGTTCTGCTTTTTGCACGCCTGCCAGTATCAATTGTGTCAGGCCAACCGATGCCGGCTCAAGTGGCCGTGCTGATGATCCGGGTGCCGGCAATTCGATCGTGCAAAAACTGTTTGTCCCTATCGAATATCGCCCACAGAATTCCTACGCCAAAGAGTGCGATGCTTGGCCAGGCAGCCAGATAACGCAAGAGTGCCTGGGTCGGGCGGAGAGGGCTGCCGTCAGGGTTAGCAAGGCGCAGTTTCCACGTTTTCATTGGCAGTGTCTGGCCGCCGTTCAGCCAGCACCAGACAAAGTAGAGCATGAGCAGAATGACAAGGTGTAGCCAGAGTTGCTTGGCACTCGCCACCATCCCGAACCCGGCTAGGGCAACTTGCGGTAGCAAAAAACCAATCAGGGATATCGAAAAAACCACCAGCCCTTCATAAAGCATGCTGGTCAGTCGGCGTCCAAGGCCTGGGAGTTGGATCGTAGTCAATTTCGAGGCACCCCAACGGGTGGAGTCTGTGGCGTGATGTTCGCAGAATCTGTCAATGCTTCACTTGGTGGATTTTCAAGCGTAGCGGGAGGGGAGGGCGGAGGCGTGAGCAATGTGGCCGACTTTCCCCCTTCGCGAAGCCGCTGTTTTTCTTCTTGTGGCAGATTGGAATAGGCTTTCCATTTTTTCTTGACAGCAGTTTTTTGCTCGGGCGGAAGCTGATTGAAATCCTTGTAGCTGTCACGAACTTTTGCTCGTTGTTCGGGGGTAAGCCTTGCCCACTCGCGCATGCGTTCCTGCGTCCGCAACTGCTCATCAGGCGTCATGCTGGGATAGCGATCAGCGATTCCGAGCCATTTTTTTTTGCGAACATTCTCCATTTTCTCCCAGTCGTTGGCGAGCGGGGCAAGAATGATCTTTTGTTGCGTGCTTAACTGACTCCAGGCTGGCTGGGGTAACGTTCCAATAATCACTGTTGTCGGAAGATCCGCTGCTACCGGAGGTGCGATGAGCGCCAGACAGAGGATTACTCCTCCGAGGTGTCGTCTTTTAGCCATTCGAAGAAATCATTATCCATGAAAGCCTCCGGCGGAAGGTCGTCAGCCAGCAATGCACTATCTACTTCTTCAAGTGCACTGACGTACTGAACACTGTGCCAGTAGAAGGAAATCCACATACCCAGCAGCAAGGCAACGACAGCCAAAACCTGTTTGAGGTAGGGCTTGTGGGGGGGGGTTGAGAAAGACAGTGAACCCGTATTGGCCAAGAGCATTTCAGGTTCAGCCAGCTTCTGCCGAGAGAGCGCGAGATGGCGAGCCGCCTCCAGGCGCCGACTGGCAGCAGGCGGGATGTCATTCAGTCCTTGGTTCAGTGCCTGCCGAACTCGATATGCGTAGCGTTCTTCTTTCATAGCCTTATACCTTTTGCCGACAGGGCAGCAGCCAGCGCGTGGGTGGCGCGCGAGCAATGGGTTTTAACGCTGCCTTCCGAGCAGCCCATCGCCGCTGCGGTTTCAGCGACGTCCATATCCTCCCAGTAACGCATAAGGAAGGCTTCTCGTTGACGAGCTGGCAATTTTTTTATTTCACCATCGATAATATTCAGCGTTTGGGCCTGCAGCAGTTTGCTTTCCGGCGTTCGCGGGCCGGCATCGTCCTCATCGGCAGCAAGGGTTTCAAGTGGATCATGGTCATCGTCGTCGTCTGACGAAAATGCCGAGAGCAGCGTAGTCCACATCGACCGTACCTTGCTGCGTCGATAGTAGTCGCGGATGGTGTTCTGCAAAATACGTTGGAAGAGCATAGGAAGCTCTTCCTCGGGGCGGTCACCGTACTTCTCGGCAAGCTTGAGCATGGCGTCCTGAACAATATCCAGCGCCGATTCTTCTTGGTGCACGGCAAACATGGCTTGTTTGAATGCTCGCCGCTCAACGGATTCGAGAAAGCTGGATAGTTGTTGGGGTGAAGCCAGGGTCGTATCTTCCAGTAAAAACCTTAAGCATTATAGGAGCGTGTCAGGAAACCTTGACCGAAAAGAGTCGGTCGATTAAGGTTACGCCCTTTCGGCAACAGCTTTTTTTAGGCTCAAGAATGATGATCAGCGGTGCAGAAATTGTAATCAGGTGCCTGCAAGAAGAAAAGGTGGATTGTGTGTTCGGTTACCCGGGTGGTTCCGTTCTGCATATCTACGACGCTCTTTTCAGGCAGGATCAGGTCAAGCACGTTCTCGTGCGCCACGAGCAGGCTGCCGTTCATGCAGCAGATGCGTATTCACGCTCCTCACAAAAGGTTGGTGTCGCTTTGGTGACTTCCGGGCCTGGTGTGACCAATACCGTTACTGGTATCGCCACTGCCTATATGGACTCCATTCCGATGGTGGTCCTTACTGGCCAGGTGCCGACCGCTTACATCGGTCAGGATGCGTTTCAGGAATGTGACACGGTCGGTATTACCCGGCCTTGTGTCAAACACAATTTCCTGGTCAAGGATGTCAAGGATCTGGCCGTTACGATCAAGAAAGCCTTTCACATCGCGGCAACTGGTCGTCCAGGGCCGGTTGTGGTCGATATCCCCAAGGATATTACCGCCCAGATGTGTGAATTCGAGTACCCGAAGACGATTCAGATGCGGTCTTACAACCCCGTCGTCAAAGGTCATCTTGGCCAGATCAAGCGGGCTTTGCAGATTCTGCAGGAAGCCAAACGTCCGATTATTTATGCCGGTGGCGGGGCAATCCTTTCCGATGCGTCTGATAAATTGACGCAGCTGGCCCGGAAGCTTAATTTTCCGGTAACGAATACCCTGATGGGTCTGGGAAGTTACCCGGCCACCGACAAGCAGTTCGTCGGCATGCTGGGGATGCACGGCACTTTCGAAGCAAATAATGCCATGCATTATTCCGATGTGATTCTGGCCGTCGGGGCGCGCTTTGATGACCGAGTGATCGGAAATCCCGAGCATTTTGGCGAAGAAAAGCGCCGTGTTATCCATATCGATATTGATCCATCATCAATCTCCAAGCGGGTCAAGGTAGATGTCCCTATCGTTGGCAATGTTGCCGATGTGCTGGACGAACTGCTCAAGTTGATGGATGGCAGTTTCAAGTCCGATCCGGAAGTCGCTAACTGGTGGAAGCAGATAGATGAGTGGCGTGGTCGCGACTCCTTGCGCTATAAGCAGGGTGATCACATCATGCCGCAGTTCGTCATCGAGAAACTATATGAAGTGACAGGTGGCGACGCCTTCGTTACTTCGGACGTTGGCCAGCACCAGATGTTTGCTGCCCAATATTACAAGTTCGACAAACCGCGGCGTTGGATCAACTCCGGTGGTCTGGGTACGATGGGTGTTGGCCTGCCTTACGGCATGGGTGTTCTTCTTGCCAATCCGGAGGCGCAAGTTGCCTGCGTAACGGGTGAGGGATCGATCCAGATGTGTATCCAGGAACTCTCAACCTGTAAACAGTACGGCTTGCCGATCAAGATCATTAACCTGAATAACGGCATGCTCGGTATGGTTCGGCAGTGGCAGGAAATGTTCTACTCCAAGCGCTATTCCCAATCCTACGTGACCTCCCTCCCGGATTTCGTCAAGCTGGCTGAAGCTTATGGTCACGTCGGAATGAAAATCGAGAAGCCGGAAGATGTTGAGCCGGCCTTGCGCAAGGCATTCACCGAGCACAAGAATGATTTGGTGTTCATGGATTTCATCATTGATCCAGTGGCGAACGTCTTTCCAATGGTCGCGGCAGGCAAGGGCCTGACCGAAATGATCCTTGCTGAAGATTTGTAAGCGGGGAAGGAAAAGAACATGCGACATATCATTTCCATCCTGATCGAAAACGAATCAGGTGCACTTTCCCGCGTGGCCGGGCTGTTCTCGGCGCGTGGTTATAACATTGAATCGCTGACCGTGGCACCGACGGAAGATCCCTCGTTGTCCCGGATGACCATCCTGACCCGGGGTTCCGACGAGGTTCTTGAACAGATCACAAAACAGCTCAACAAGCTGATTGATGTGGTCAAGGTGGTTGATCTCTCACAGGCTGCTCACGTCGAGCGCGAACTGATGCTGATCAAGGTTCGCGCGACCGGCAAGGATCGCGAAGAGATGAAGCGGATGGCCGATATTTTCCGTGGTCGTATTATCGACGTCACGGAATCGACCTATGTAATCGAGTTGACCGGAGCAAGCTCGAAGCTCGACTCGTTTATCGCCGCACTCGATGCCGGCCTGATTCTCGAAACCGTCCGGACTGGTGTTTGCGGTATCGGTCGCGGTGATCGCATTCTCAAAATCTAAATCTAACTATCAGTACATAAAGAGGATTTCATGAAAGTTTATTACGACAAGGACGCCGATCTCTCCCTCATCAAGGGCAAGAAGGTCACCATCGTTGGTTACGGCTCGCAGGGCCATGCTCACGCCCAAAACCTGAAGGATTCCGGCGTTGAAGTCACAGTTGGTCTGCGCAAGGATGGCGCCTCCTGGAAGAAGGCCGAAGCTGCTGGCCACAAGGTCAAGGAAGTGGCGGAAGCGGTCAAGAAGGCTGATGTCGTCATGATCTTGTTGCCGGACGAATCCCAGCCTGATGTCTACAAGAACGACATCGCACCAAACATGAAAAAGGGCGCTACCCTGGCTTTTGCTCATGGTTTCAACGTGCATTACAACCAGATTGTTCCGCGCGAAGATATCGACGTGATCATGGTCGCACCGAAAGGCCCTGGACACACAGTGCGTTCCGAGTACCTGAAGGGTGGTGGCGTGCCGTCACTGATCGCGATTTATCAGGACAAGTCCGGCAAGGCCAAGGACATCGCGCTTTCCTACGCTGCTGCCAATGGCGGTACCAAGGGTGGTGTGATCGAAACCAATTTCCGTGAAGAAACCGAAACCGACTTGTTCGGCGAGCAGGCTGTTCTGTGCGGTGGCGCTGTCGAGTTGGTCAAGATGGGTTTCGAAACCCTGACCGAAGCTGGTTACGCACCGGAAATGGCTTACTTCGAGTGTCTGCACGAACTGAAACTGATTGTTGACCTGATGTACGAAGGCGGCATTGCCAACATGAACTACTCCATCTCCAATAATGCGGAATATGGCGAGTACGTGACTGGTCCGGAAGTCATCAACGAGCAGTCCCGTGTTGCCATGCGTAATGCACTCAAGCGTATCCAGACCGGCGAGTACGCCAAGATGTTCATCCTGGAAGGCAAGACCAACTATCCGGCGATGACTGCACGTCGTCGTCTGAACGCTGTGCATCCGATCGAGACGGTTGGTGGTCAGTTGCGTGACATGATGCCGTGGATCAAGAAGAACAAACTGGTCGATCAGTCCAAGAACTAATTGGCAGTTGCTGGTTTGATGGGGCGTTGTTGCTTGGGTTTGTCGTACTAAGTATTTAACCCCGGCTTGATCAGCCCATCTTCGCCCTGGGCGGTGCAGAATCCTGCATCGCCCTTGTCACTTCTGGAATTTGCCGGTGGCGAAAAGGTGTATCCTCTCCCCAATTATTTTGCCGGATTCGTCTAATCAATGACTGAACGTAAGCCTCGCAAAGCCTTGTTTAATCCTGAAATCAAGCGGCGCGGAATATATGTGCTGCCCAACCTGTTCACTACAGCAGCACTTTTCGCTGGCTTTTTCGCCATTGTCCAGGCAATGCAGGGCGATTTCGAGCGGGCAGCGATGGCGATCTTTATCGCCATGGTGCTTGATGGTCTGGATGGTCGAGTGGCTCGGATGACCAATACCCAGTCGGCTTTTGGTGCGGAATACGATTCGCTGTCCGATATGGTCAGTTTCGGTGCGGCGCCAGCGCTGGTTATATACGAGTGGGCGCTGCGGGATATGGGGCGCCTTGGCTGGATCGCGGCATTTATCTATTGTGCTGGCGCAGCCTTGCGTCTGGCGCGCTTTAATACAACGCTTGAAGTAATGGACAAGCGCTACTTCCAGGGTTTGCCATCACCCGCTGCGGCTGCCCTGGTAGCTGGTCTGGTCTGGGTGATGATCGTCTCAGGCGTTTCGGGGTCGGACATTCGCTGGCTGGCCTGCGCTCTGACCATCTTTGCCGGTGTGACGATGGTTTCCAATATCCGCTATTACAGCTTCAAGGACATCAATCTGCGCAAGAGCGTGCCGTTTTTCGTGATTGCGGCAATCGCGCTGGGCTTTGCGCTGGTATCGATCAGTCCTGAAATGGCCCTGTTCGGATTCTTTCTCCTTTACGGCTTGTCCGGTTATGTGCAGGCCGCAATCGGTCTGCTTAAACGCAAACCGCTGTGACAATTCGGAGCTGCAAATGAAACAACATCTGGTTATTTTCGACACCACTTTGCGTGATGGTGAGCAAAGTCCTGGCGCCTCGATGACCAAGGAGGAGAAGATCCGGGTTGCCCGGCAACTGGAGAAGATGCGCGTTGATGTTATTGAGGCTGGGTTTGCAGCAGCTTCACCCGGTGACTTTGATGCCATTTTTTCCATTGCCCAGGCAATCAAGGATTCGACGATTTGTTCGCTGGCGCGTGCCAACGAGAACGATATTCGTCGTTCCGGTGAAGCAATCAAACCCGCCAAATCAGGTCGCATTCACACGTTTATTGCCACTTCGCCCATTCACATGGAGAAGAAGTTGCGTATGACACCGGATCAGGTGGTCGAACAGGCGGTCAAGTCGATTGCCTGGGCGCGTGAATATACTGATGATGTCGAGTTTTCGGCCGAGGATGCCGGCCGTTCGGAGATTGATTTCCTCTGCCGTGTTTTCGATGCAGTTATCAAGGCTGGCGCAACGACAATCAATGTGCCGGATAC
>CAYWNX010000129.1:0-7380 GCA_964459735.1 uncultured Dechloromonas sp.
CCCCAAAGGTGTGCCGCATGCGTTGTTGCACAACCTGATGCACAACAAGGTGCTGCATGAGCGGGTGGTGCTGGTTTCCGTCAAGTTCTACGATGTCCCCCTGGTGCCGGAGATCGATCGTGTCGAAGTCCTGCAACTGAAAGAGAACTTCTGGAGCGTCATCGTCCAGTACGGCTTCATGGATGACCCGAATATCCCCGAAGCGCTTGATTTCTGCGCCCAGTTCGGACTCGAATTCAGTTCGCTGGAGACCTCGTATTTCATCGGTCGCGAGACGCTGATCCCGCGCCTCAATTCCGATATGGCCTTCTGGCGCGAAAAGATCTTTGTCGCCATGTTCCGCAATGCCGGTTCGGCGACGGCGTTTTTCAAGATTCCGAGCAACCGGGTGGTGGAACTCGGGACGCAGGTGGTCTTGTAGCGACTGGTTTTCAGGATCGAGCGGCAGGGTTGTTGGCTCGATCCTCGATCCTTTGCGCTACAGACGGCGGATTTTTTCGAGCAGGGCAGTCGTCGATTTCTGGTGAATGAAGGGGATCGAATGCACCGACCCGCCCCAGCCGCGAACTTCAGTGCAGCCGACGATCTTTTCGACCGGCCAGTCGCCGCCCTTGACCAGGATTTCCGGTCGGCAGTCGAGAATGCGCTGCAGCGGCGTGTCTTCATCGAACCAGGTGACCAGCGCGACGCAGCCGAGCGAAGCCATCACCGCCAGACGGTCTTCCAGCGTATTGACCGGGCGGTCGTCGCCCTTGCCGAGGCGCTTGACCGAGGCGTCGGTATTCAGCGCCACCACCATGCTGACACCAAGCGCCGCTGCCTGCGCCAGATAGGTGACGTGGCCGCGGTGCAGGATGTCGAAACAGCCGTTGGTAAAGACCAGCGGGCGGGCGATCCGGGCGGTTCTTGCGGTCAACTGCTCCGGCGGGCAGATTTTTGTTTCAAAGCTGGGGATGGCGTAGGTCATGGCGGGCTTGTGTGAGGAAACAGTCGCGCATTTTAGTGCGCCATCGTCTGCTTTGGTGATTGCTGCCGGGTCATTGCTTGAGGGCCGGCGCATTTTGCCGGTCTTGGCGATTCACGGTCATTTGATGATCCCAGTAGGGCTCTTCGCCGATGTGGGCGAGCATGAAGTCGATGAATAACCTGACTTTGCCCGGCAGGTGGCGGGTTGGCAAATACATGGCGTAAACATGACGTTCCACCGGAATGTATTCCGACAGGACGGCTTGAAGCATGCCGCTCTGCAGATCCTTGCCGATGATGAAGGTTGGCAACAGGCCAAGTCCCAGGCCACCCAGCACCGCTTGCGAGAGGGCTTCGTCATCGTCGACGTGCAGCGGGCCTTTGACCGGCACGGAGATTTCTCCCTCCGGCCCGGTAAAGCGCCAGCGCCCCTGTTCTCCCGAGCGGGTGTAGTCCAGGCAATTGTGCCGGACCAGATCCTCCGGGGTCCGGGGCACGCCACGTTGGCGGAAGTATTCCGGCGTTGCGCACAATTTGCGCCTGACCGGCGCGAGCGGACGGGCGATCCAGTTTGGCGGCGGGTCGCCGGTCACCCGGATCGCGACGTCATACCCTTCTTCCGCTAGGTCGACCCAGCGGTCGGTGATGGTCAGGTCGATGCTGAGTTCCGGGTAGCGCGGCAAAAACAACGCGAGGGCGGGGGCGACGTGCAGCGTGCCGAAGGCGACCGAGGCGCTGACGCGAAGTACGCCTCTGGGCTCGGTATTCAGGCTGCTGACCAAATTTTCGGCGGCCGTGGCTTCCTCCAGCATCCGGCTGCAATGTTCAGCCACCGAGGCGCCGATTTCAGTGAGGCTGAGGTAACGGGTAGTCCGGTTGAGCAGGCGGGCGCCCAGCGCCTTTTCCAGCTTCGCCACGGATTTGCTGACCGAGGAGCGGGAGCTTGCCATGCGTCGCGCCGCTTCGGCAAAACTGCCTGCTTCAACGACACGCGCGAAGATTGCCATCAGGTTTAAATCAGGCATGAGCGTTTGCGTCTCAAAGGGTGTAAATGGAATGATTGTAGCCTGTGGGGCTACATTTTGATTCCGCTTCGATGGCTACCGGGAAGCTCGCGGCGTCGGTAGCATCCCGCTTCATGATCAACAATAAATCAAGCACAGCCGCCAGTTTGCAGAATGGCGCCAATGAAACCGGGTGCCCCGTCGTGGCTTTGGCGGATTATGCGCGTTTGCGCGAACTGGCGGCAAACCACGAACTGGCCGAGGAACTGGATCGGGCCATTGTCGTCCAGAGGGAACTCGTCCCGAAGGATGTGGTCACCATGCATTGCCGGTGTACGTATATCGACGAGAGTCGCGGGTTCCAACGCGAAATCGAGTTGGTCTATCCGGACGAGGCCGATCCCGGCGCGGGGAAAGTGTCCGTATTGACCCCTGTCGGTTGTGCCCTGATCGGCCTTAAAACCGGCCAGGAGATTGACTGGGGATTCCCGGATGGCTCGGTGCGTTGCCTGCGGGTGATGGATGTTATCCAGGCGCCCAGATGATTTCACCCGGCAGCAACGTCAGTTGTTTGCCCCCATTTTAACCAGTGAAGGTGGGCGCCTTATAACGCCGCCCGCACAAAACCAAGGAGCCTCACATGAATTTCACACCGGAACAAGTTGCAGAAAACCAGCAGGCAGCTTTCGATGCCGCCATTAATCTGGCCGGCACCTTTCTGATATCCATCGAGAAGTTCACGCAACTCAATATTGATGCGACGCGTGCCGTTCTGGAGGGGTCATCGGAAATCGCTTATTTGCTTTTGGAGAGCAGCGGTTCCGAGGCAGTACTTTCCGGATTGACCGAGCGTTTGCAACCGGAGATCGAAAGAGTCGGTGACTATTTTCGCGGTATCCACGAAATTTCCCGGGAGGCAACAAGGCGTTCTCTGAGCAGCTAAAGATTGATCGCCTCTTTGTCGGTTCCATCGCGACGGCGTCCGATCTGCTCAGGCCTTGCCTCTACAGGCAAGGCCTGAGCACCGGGAAATCGAGTATTTGAATCCCTGGCCGTTTCAGGTCATATTCTTAGTCACCGCAACTTATCGAGGAGCGCCACCATGTCGAAGAAATCGATCATGTTTCCGGAATACCGCGAACTGATCAACGAATTGAAGGCTAACGATAGCTATTTTCTGGATATCTTCAAGAAACACGATCATCTTGATCAACAGGTCAGGAACATGGAGCTTCGACTTGAACCTGGTAGCCATATCGAAATCGAAAATTTGAAGAAGGAAAAGCTGCTCCTCAAGGATGAGCTTTACGCCTTGCTCAGGAAAGCCGGCATCGCCTGATCCATTACTTCGAAAAGCTGTTCAAGCCCAAGGGGGAAATGCAATGGCTTCACCCTATCCAATTCTGGCCGCGACCGACCTCTCCGCACCAGCGCGCCATGCAATAGAGCGGGCCGCCCTGGTGAGCCTGGAAACCGCCATGCCCCTGCATTTGCTCCATGTGGCGAATCTCGCGCCGCTCGAGCGGCTCAGGCAGATGATGGCCGCGGCATCCGACGACATGCAACAGCAGGTGCTCGATGCGGCGCAAACCAGACTCGCAGACTTGTCGGCGGCGCTCCAGAAACGCTTTGGGGTCCCGGCGGAAAGGCATGTTGTCGCAGGTGCATTGTTACCGGAGTTGACCCGGAAGCTTGGCGACCTGGAGGCCGGGCTATTGGTCTGCGGCGCCAAGGGGGAAAGCGTCATTCGCCACCTGCTCATGGGGACGACGGCGCTGCGTATGTTGAGCACGGCGCCCTGTCCTGTCCTGGTGGTCAAGCAGGTGCCGCATGAGCCTTATCGGCGGCTGCTCGTTACGGTAGATTTTTCCATCTGGTCGCGACGTGCCATCAAGCTCGCCCAGCGCCTGGCGCCGCATGCCGAAATCGTCCTGCTGCATGCGTTCGAAGTCCCCTTCGAGGGAACGCTTCGCTACGCCAGCGTGGCCGAAGAGACGATCAGTCACTATCGGGTTGTTGCCCGCCAGGAGGCGATGGAAAAACTGTACGCATTGCGCGACGAGACCGGGCTGTCGGCACGGGATTCCGCGCTGATCGTGCTGCATGGCGACCCGGCTTCGCGCATTGTCGAGCAGGAGCAAGAGCGGGACTGCGATCTGATCGTGATCGGAAAGCAGGGCGAAAGCATGCTGGAAAATCTGTTGCTGGGTAGCGTTACCAAGCACGTACTCAACGAGTCGCAATCCGACGTGCTGGTTTCTGTATAGCCTGACTTCGGGCTTTTTCCGAGCGTGCTCCGCTCTGGTAAAAGCGGAGCGATCAGAGCGGATGCCTGCTGCCTTTTCCGTTTTTGCCGCAAATTTCCGGTCGACCGCAGCACAGTCAGCTTTTGGCCGGCAGTAGGAGTTTTTGCTCGCAAAAGCTGGTTTTCAAGCCGGCATGTGAGCCCGACGCCAGTTGGCAAGGGCAGCAACGGCATGGTCTAAGCCGGTGAGCAATTGAATGCCCTCGATTTGAGCCAGACGCTGAACGCCGCGGCCACCCACCCATAGTTCAACCTCGGGCGGCAGCACCGCGCGCAGTTGCTGCAGCAGGCCGGGAATCTGCCGCTGCGGAAAGGCGAGCGAGAAGGAGAGGGCGACGATATTGGCCTGATGGGCGCTGGCAGCGCGGCCGATTTCGAGCAGCGGCATCTGCGTACCGAGCGGAATGCATTCGGCGCCTTCCAGCGCAAACAGGGCTTCGGCCATCAGCAGGCCGAGCACGTGCGCCTCCTCCGGCACGCTGGTGAGCAGGATACGCGGGCTGCGCCGGCCGCCGGGCAGGCCGGCAATCGCCTGGCGGAGCAGGCGCTTGGTCAGTTCGGTGAACAGGTGTTCCTCGAAGACTTCAACGCTGCCGTTTTCCCATGCTTCGCCGACCTGCTGGGTGAGTGGTGCAACGGTGTCCTGGACAAAACGCTGCAGCCCCTGGCGGGCCAGTCGTTGCTGCATGGCCTGCTGATAAGCATTGCTGTCGTGCTGTTTGATCAGCGCCAGCAGTTCGCCGAGTTCGTTGCTGTCGGTTTGCGCTTCGTCTGACCGCAGCTTCGGGCGCCGCGAGACCAGCGCACTCAATTCCTCGACCGGCGTCGCAATCAGCTTTCCCGGGCGGTGGCCCGCATCCATCAGACGTTTGATCAGACGCAGACGTTCGACCTGCGGGCCGGGATAGCTGCGTTCGCCGTTACTGTCGCGATCGGGCAGCGGGAAGCCGTAGCGCCGTTCCCACATGCGCAAAACATCTTTGGAGAGGCCAGTGTCGCGTTCGACGGCAGCGATGGTGAAGTGGTGGGTTTTCATTTTTGTCCTGAACAAATGTTAGACAAACTGTTGACAAACGCTTCTTTGCTGTCTATCTTACGAACAAACGCAGTAATTGTCTAGGACAAAAAAGAAAGAGGTTGGACATGATTCTGAATCTGAAACGCTGGCTCGGCATTGCCGGCCTCCTGTCACTGGGGGTGGTGCCGCCGGCCGCCGGCGCGGCTTGTCCGGCCTTGCTCAATCACAGCTTTCCCGGCTTGCAGGACGGCAAGGCGCAGTCGCTTTGCCAGTATCAGGGCAAGGTCATCCTGGTGGTCAATACCGCCAGCTTTTGCGGCTTCACTTCGCAATACGAGGGGCTGGAAAAGCTCTATGCCAACCTCAAGGGCAAGGGCCTGGTGGTGGTCGGCTTTCCTGCCAACGATTTCGGCGAGCAGGAGCCGGGCAGCAGCAAGGAGATTGCCGATTTTTGCCGCCTGACCTACGGCGTCGAGTTTCCGATGATGGGCAAGACGGTGGTCAAGGGCAGGGAGGCCAACCCGTTTTACCAGCAACTGGCCCAGATCACCGGCAGCCCGCCGAAATGGAATTTCCACAAATATCTGATCAGTCGTGACACCAGTCAGGTGCTGGCTTTCGGCAGTTCGACGCCACCGGATGACCCGGTGCTGCTGCAGAAAATCGACGAATTCCTCAAATGAAGCTGCCGCCCGAAGCACAAGGAGTCACCGCCATGAATGCACCCGAAAAAATTTCCCTGACTGATGGCGTCAAAGAAAATCACAGCGAACGGAGATTGCATAAAAGGCAGCGGATCGCTGTCGTCGGCGCCGGTATTTCCGGTCTGGCCAGCGCCTGGCTGTTGAGTTGCGAACATGAGGTCACGCTGTTCGAAGCCGGTGACTATCTCGGCGGCCACACCAATACCGTGGACGTGACGCTGGAGGGAAAAACGCATCCGGTCGATACGGGCTTTCTGGTCTTCAATGAAAAGACGTATCCCAACCTGATTGCGATGTTTGCATTGCTCGGTGTCGACAGCGTTGAAACCGAAATGTCCTTTGCGGTCAGTCTGGAAAACCCGGATCTCGAATGGGCCGGCAGCAATCTGGCCACCGTTTTCGGCCAGAAGCGCAACCTGATCCGCCCGCAGTTCTGGTCCATGCTTTCCGACATCCTGCGCTTCAATCGTGAAAGCACCGCCTGGCTGCTGAGCCACCCGGACAACCAGCGCAGCCTGCGTGATTTCCTGAGTGAAGGCCGCTATTCCAGCGCTTTCGCCGACTGGTATCTGCTGCCGATGGCCGCCGCCATCTGGTCCTGCCCGACCGGCCAGATGCGCGACATGCCGCTCGCCACCTTCATCCGCTTCTGCCAGAACCACGGGCTGCTGCAGGTTTTCGACCGGCCGCTGTGGCGCACCGTCAAAGGCGGCGGCCGGGAATACGTGCAGAGAATTGCCGCCCGGCTCGACGACATCCGCCTGGCCTGCCCGGTTGGCGCCATCACCCGCGCAGCCAACGGCCTGCGCGTCACCCACGCCCAAGGCAGCGAGCATTTCGATCAGGTGGTGATGGCCTGTCATAGCGATCAGGCCCTGGCCATTCTTGGTTTCTCGGCGACCGATGCCCAGCGGCAAGTGCTCTCCGCCATTCGTTATCAGCCCAACCGTGCCGTGCTGCATACCGACCGCGCCCTGCTGCCGCGCGACGAAAAACTGTGGTCGGCCTGGAATTACTTTGCCGGCAGCGGCGAACCCGGTGAGCAGCCGGTCGGCGTTTCCTACCTGATCAACAAGCTGCAGCCACTGCCTTTCAAAACGCCGGTTGTGGTGACGCTCAACCCGGCCCGCGAGCCGGACCCGGCCCGGATCATTGCCGAGTTCGACTACGCCCACCCGATCTTCGATGGCCCAGCCATTGCCGCCCAGCACAAGCTGGCACAGGTGCAGGGCGAAAACGGCATCTGGCTGGCCGGCGCCTGGGGCAGCTACGGCTTTCACGAAGACGGCCTGAAGTCGGCGCTGCGCGTGGTCAATGGCATGGGCGTCCGGGCGCCGTGGCAGGGGGAAGTCGTCCCGGCCCGCGAACTGGCGAGCGCCTGAG
>CAYWNX010000130.1:0-7334 GCA_964459735.1 uncultured Dechloromonas sp.
TCCGCCGTTGCGAGCCGGATGCCTGCGCTGCCTTGCGCGGGCGCGGCGTGCGCTGGAAGGAAATCGACAATTCGCGCACGGCCAGCATGGCCGATGTTGTCGAGTCCTGCGTTCAGGAAGTGCTGGCCGCGCTCGGCCGGACTGCCTGAACCGGGCCGGAAGCGCGGGATTACTTGTCGGTCGGTGGCCGGGAGGCGTGGACGATAATCCCGAGCAGGATGATCAGCGGGCTCCAGCGTATCGTCTCCATGGCGCCGCGGGTGAGGTAGAAGCCGACGAAGGAACTGGTCGCAGCCAGCACGAAAAAGCGGTCTTCCAGAAGACGGCTACGCCTGATGCCGAGATAACCGTAGGCCGCGAGCATGCCAAAGAGCAGGATGATGCCGGCCAGCGCCGGATAGCCCCCGGCAAAACCGGCTTCGAGATAGATGCTGTGCGGGCCCTTCGAGTGCTTGATCGACCATGCCTCGCGTTCAGGGACGCGGCGATTGAATTCCCGGTTGAATATTTCCTTGCCGAAACCGAAGCCCAGCGTGGGGCGTTCGTCCATCATCTCGATGGCCGGTCCCCAGGTGCCGGTGGTGCGCGAAGATGTATCGAACCCCTGCTCAACCTTGTCCCGGAGCAGGAAGGAGGGGAGCGCAAAGTAGGCGACCAGCAGCAGGACAAGTCCCCCCGCCGCAAGCTGGAGCAATTGCTTGCGGTTGAAGCCGGCAACAGCCCAGACCAGAAGGACTGCAAGCATTGCCAGCCAAGCCCCGCGTGCGCCGGTGGCAATGATCATGGCTCCCTCGACAATAGCGAGCAGCAACCATAAGTGGGATATGCGGCCTGTACTCAGGCGCATCTGCATCAGCGCAAAGGGCAGTAGGAAGACCAGTGGATGCCCCCAGCCGCGATGCGCCTTGATGTTCAGCAGGCGTGACGGGTCGGTCAACCATTCCTGGACGTATTGCATGCCGTTGGCCAAGACGATGGCGATGCCGGCAAGTGCGATGAGACGGGCGAGCAGACGACGGCTGGCTTCATCGGCCAGTACGAACATGAGTGGCAGAAAGATCAGGAAATAGTCCTTGAAACTGCGCCGGTATTCCGTGAGCGACTGCGCTAGGTCATCGGACAGGGTTGCCGTGAGGAACAGCCAGCCGAGCAGGGTGAGCAGCATCAGGATCAGCGGATGAGTCAACTCATGCAGCCCGGTTCGCCAGCGTCCGCCGAACAGGCAGACCAGAACGGCGCCATATAGTGCGATGTTCTCTAGCTTGGGCAGGTCGGGCAGGAAAAGACCAAGGGTATACAGGGAAACCAGCACGGCAAGTGCCTTGTTCCAAAATTCTGGTTGTCGCCACCGCGGGATTGGTTGAATCATTTTTGGTCCGGTTTTTTGAGTAGTTCGGTGAACAGGGATTCCAGTTGCCGGACGTTGGTTGTCGGCGAGAAATGGTGATTCGCATAGAGACGGGCGTGCTCGCCCATGCTGTTGGCAATGTCCGGTCTTTCGATCAACTGGCGGCTTTGGGCGATGAAGTTCCTCATGTCATTGTCGGCATACAGCCCAAGGCTCTCGCTGACCAGCAAGCCACCCGGATCGAAGGCCAGGCTGATCACGGTTTTGCCCTGCAGCCAGGCCTGAATGAAATTGTTGCTGAATCCTTCCGGATGACAGGTATGGATCAAGAACAGGCTGTCGGCAAGCATACCGTTGACCTCTTCCAGACGTTTCTCGCCAAGGTAATGAAAATTGGCCGGGCCATTGGCCAGCATTGAGGCGTAGGACTTACTCTGCAACTGACCGACCATCAGAAAATCCACGCCGAGATCGGGCAGTGCTGCGGCCAGTTCGAGATATTTTTCCGGTTGCTTACGATCCTTGATATTGGCAACCCAGAGACAGTAGGGCCGTGGCCACGTGAAGGGCTGCACGGTGGTTATCATCGAGTTCGGGATGTAGGCCTGCAGCGGAATATTCGTCCCCCGGAGGTTGTCCGGGTTGTTGCTGACCAGGGCGTCGACATAGTCGAAGCCGCGATGCTCCCGGTAAAGCCGCCAGCTTTCCTTCAGGGCGCGGCGCAAGCCGCGCAACCCGCTAGTGCGCCAGGCGTCCGGTTGCAGGTAAAAGCGGGAGACGTCGCGCACATGGGAGACGGAAAAGACGATCGGGATGCCGGCCTGCTTGATGCGTTGCACTGCCTTGGCGAAACAGTGCTTGTTGAAGCGCCAATACAGCACATCCGGCTTGGCGGCGATCACCTGTTGGGCAATCGCTTCGGCCAGGCGTGCAACCGGACGAACCCGGTAAGAGACTTGATAGGCGTCGCTGCTGCGACCGCCAACCGCAATGTAATCCACCTGGTGACCGAATTCGACCAGTGTGCGCGCGATGATGTCGCACTGGATTTCGCTGCCACCCAGCATGTCTGTCGGGTGCTGATTAACGATGGCAATGCGCAAGGATTTCATCGGTTGGCAGCCAAGAGTTTGACGTCCTTGCGGTAGTCGCGCCAGCCCTTGAGCACCTGGCTGAGCCACAGGCCCTTGGCCCGACATTCGCGCCACTGTTCGGCCAGCGGGTGGCCGGCATGGAAGGAGGCGCGAATATACATGCGCATGGCCTTGTTTCGTGTTTTTTGGGGCAGGTTGAAGGGCAGTTCAAGCAGCTCCCGATTGCGGATACGGAAGGATTCCGGGGAAAGCCCCAGTTTGCGATGGACGCCACTCAAGGTGATGCCCTGCTGCTGGTATTCCTTGTACTGGATTGGCCGATTCAGGTAACGCGTCAAATATTTTGCCGCAATCCTGTTCCAGACCAGGCTAGGCATGCAGTAGCGACCCACATTCTCGGGAAAAGGAAACTGCCGTCGAATTTCCGTGCGGGTCGCTATGGCAATTTCGCCAGTGATGCCGAAGCGAAATTCCATATCGACACTGCTGCAATCCAGCTCGTCGGACGGAAAAAGTCGTGTGACCGGCTTTTCGGAAGGATCGAGAAAGAGACCGGCGATATTCGCAACGCGTGGTTTCAGTTCATCAGGGATGGCGCACCACGCTTCGCGCAGTATCCCTAGTGCACCATTCGCCAGCCAGTCGTCCGAATCGACGATGACAAACATTTCGCCTGCCGCCAGTTCGACGGCCCGGTTGGTGGCGGTGTGTTTGCCCTGGTTGGCCTGCCGGACATAGCGCACCGGGAACGGTGCCTGGGCTGCCCAGTCTTCGACAAGCGTTTGGGTATTATCGGCCGAGCCGTCATCGATGATCAGCCATTCGAAGTCACGCTCATCCTGTGCCATCAGGCTGGCGTAGACACGATGCAGCAGGTGGGCGCGATTGTAGGTCGGCGTATAGACGGTAAAGAACATGCTCAGATTTTCAGCAGGGAGTCGATGAAACGACGCAGTGCTTCGGCGCGTCCCTGCCAGGTGTAGTCGCCGGCCTTCCGGGCCGCCGCGGCACCGCAGGTGCGGGCAAGGTCCGGAGCTTCAGCCAGACAGCGAATGGCTCTCGCCAGGGAGGCCGGTGAGCCCGGGGTGAACCAGCGGCCTTCGTCATCGCCCAATACTTCGCGTATCGATGGCAGATCGGCCGCCACCACGGCGCAGCCGGCGCCCATGTATTCGAACAACTTGAGGGGCGAGGTGAAATGGCTGACACCTTCGGCCCGATTCGGCAGCACGGCGATGCAGGCTTCGCGCAAGTGTTCCAGGGCTTGTGCCGGATTTATGCGCGGGAGCAGGATCACCTCGGCGCCGGCCGGTGCGATCCGGGGGCGCAGTCTTTCGATTTCTGCAGCTTCGCCGCCGATCAGCGTCATGCGATAGCCCGGCAGTTCGGCGGCGGCATCGATCAGATCGTCCACGCCCTTCCAGTTGAAGAAGCTGCCGGCGTAAACAATATGCTTTGCGCAGTTGGCCCAATCCTTGTTCGTTGGTGCCTGGGGAATCTCCGCCGCACTGTGCAGGACGATTTCCCGGTTTTCGTAAGCATAGTCGCCATGCAAGGCGTCCTGAACGGCCCGGGAAATATGTACGATGCCCGCTGCATGGGTCAGGACAAATGCCTCCTGCGCTGCGAGACGAGCGCGTTTGGCCGCTGGCGCATTGGCCGCGAAGACTTCGTGCGCTTCGTAAATCAGCGGGATATTTGGCCGTAATCTGAGCAACTGCCAGGCCAGCTTGATGTGCCGGACGAAGATGGCATCGGGCCGCGCCGTATCGATTTGCTGAACAAGCTGGCGGGTGAAACGGGAGACCGAGTGCCAGCGGGTAAACGGAAAAGGCCAGCGGTTGGATATCGGGAGCAGGCGCAGTCGGGCCGGCAGGGGTTTGCCAATCGGTTGCAGCGGGTGACCCTCGGTCGAGGGAACGCTGGCCAGCGTGACATCGATCCCGACCGAGCAAAGCGCGTCGGTCATCCAGGCGACCTGAGCACCACGTGCCCTGGGTAGCGGTAATGGCTCGGGAAAGGCAAACAGCAGTTTCAAGTGCTTCACCGTATTGCCTGCCGAAAGTCGACCTGATCGCTGGGCAGGTCAAAATAGTGGTCGGCAATGATCTGCGGCGTATCGGGCTTTGTGTATGTCGAGGTAAAGCGCGCCTTGCCGTCGGGGTCACGGGCAATCAAGCGCGCCTGTCGTTCATCTTCGGCGCAGCGCAGGCGGACCAGGATATCGCAGCGGTCAATCCTCCGTTCCGGGGTGGTGTTTACGTAGACGAGCAGGCGTCGTCCGATAAACAGGGGGGCGAAGGGGGCCAGATAGTCGCGGGTCTGCGAGCGGTGCTTGATGCGGCGAGGAATGATCCCCAGCCATTTGAGATGAGCCATGCCATCGTCGATGACCAGCAGTTCGGCAGGCTGAATACCGGGCAGGCCGTTCTTGCGCAATATCCGGCCGATCGTCGATTTGCCGCTACCGGCCTTGCCGCTGATGCACAGCACCAGTTTTTCACGATCAGCGAGCAGATTCGTGCAGTGCGCCGCCAGTGCCTGGAGCCAGGATTCCGGGGGGAGTTTTTCCCACTCGATAGGCGCCGGAGTTTCGGCCGCATTGGCCGGACTGCGGAGTAGTTCCGAGAGACCATTGCGAATGGTCATGCGCCTCTCCCCAGCAAACTGGCTGCTTCTGCTACCACGGCGTCAACCGGAATGACATCCGCCGAGGGTTTTGCTTCGCTGGTGTAATCGCTCGCCTTGAGGCAGATCGTGTTCGGGCCCGGGTTATGCCAGCGGGTGGCATTGGTTGGCCCAAACAGGGTGAGGGTTGGGTGTCCGAAGGCTGTCGAGATGTGGCTGGCCGAGCCATCGACGCACAGTGTCGCCTGGCTGCCGGCGATAACTGCGAGAAACTGTTTCAGCGAAGTCTGGCCGGCCAGGTTTATTACTTGTCCGGGCCTGCAGCGCTGTGCGATTTCGCCGGCCAGGGCAATTTCCCATTCGGTCGGGCCGCAGGTGATCAGCCAGGGAAGGCGGTCGTCGAGCCGGCAAATCGTGTCGGCCCATTTTCCCGCAGCCCAGGTCTTGCGCTGCCAGGCAGCACTGGGGTGGAGCACCCGGTAGGCTGCCGGAAGTCCGGCGGGTCGCCAGTCGGTTGGGGGCAGGTTCAGTCGCGGTGGCTGGAATGGCTGGTCGGCAAAACCGAACAGGCGTTGATACAGTTTGGCCCGGTACAACTGGCTGCCGGGTAGCACCGTGTATTCATCGAAGATCAGACGCTGCCACCAGGGCGCAATATCCCGTGACAGCAACAGGTGTCGTCGGGCACCAAGGGCGCGCGCGGCGTAGAGAAGGGCCGCCGGACGGGCCTCCAGGCAATACGCTTCGGCAGCTTTGGGGAAAATCGAGGTGTCGGCCAGTCGGATGTCGCCGGGCATCAGCGCGAGGAGGTCGGCAAAATCGCCACGGGCGTGGATCGCTACGCTGCCGACACGACGCGAGAGGTGTTCGAGCGCCGGCTGAAGCATCAGCACATCGCCCAGTTGCTTGCGGAAAATAACCAGTGCACCAGGTGTATTCATGGTCTACAGGGCAATACCCTTGGCTTTGCACCAGGCCTTGAAGTATTTCAGGAAGGTGTAGCTGGCCGCATAGACTCCGGTGACAATGCCGACCGGACCGTCGCGCCATGCTCCCTTGCGGAAGTACCATTTGAGGAAGGCGAAGACGGGTGCGACGAGGGCGCGGAGCAGGCTGGGCGGCACGTTCTGAAAACCTACCAGGCGCGTGGTATAGCCATTCAGTTTGGTGAACACTTCGTGCAGCGAAAAAAAGGTGTCGTGAATAACGTGCCCGGGCAAGACGATCCGTATTTTTGCACCACTGGCTTTGTCGTCTACCGGCAGGTCGTTGAAGCGGGCCTGATTGCGGTTGAACAGGCGCAGCGGCTTGTCCGGCGAGGAAACCGGGTAGATCGCCCGGACTTCGCGGCCGAGGACATGCCAGTAACGCTGGATGCGGTAGCCGACCGTCGGGTCATTGAGTTCCGGTTTCAGTGCCGCAATGGCGGCGAGCGTCTCGGGGTCGAGAAATTCGTCACTATCCAGGCACAGTACCCAGTCGTGCGCGGCCTGGTCGATGGCGAAATTCATCTGGTCGGCATGTGTCCGGTAGGGACGGTGAATCGCGGTCAACCCGTGTTTCGCGAGAAATTCGATGCTGCCATCGGTGCTGCCGGAATCGATAATGACGAGTTCGTCGGCGATACCCAGGGCCGGCAACAGGCAGCGCTCAAGCGTGCGCAGCGAGTTGTAGGTCAGCAGGCAGACGGAGAGATTTGCCATAAGCCGACTCAGAGACTATTAACGATGGTGTCGAACATTGCTTCGCGCGGGGTCAGGGGGAGCGTTTGCATCGTCTCGCGCAGCGGCGTGATCGAGTCGATGTAGGCGAGCATCTGGCCGACGTCCTGGCGGTAGCCGGCTTCAACGAAACGACCCCAGCCCCGGCGGTCGAAGTAGGCGATGACCTTGGGCAGAAAACGGGCCTGGCCAAGCAGGCCGCGAATCGAGGCCTGTCGTTCGGGGTTCTGGTAATCCTTGAACTTTCCTGCCTTGAGATGCGAGAAACCGCCGATGTGGCAGTGTGGTACTTCGACATCGAGCACCTTGTAGCCATGCGCCTGGGCGCGAAGAGAGGCGCAGATCTGGGTGTCGACAGCATTAACCTCGATACTGGCCCTGGGGAATTCACGGCGCAGATTGTCGAGAGCCCGCTGGTCCTTGTTGAAGCGCTGCTCGTTCAATTCAAGGTGAGCTTTGGTGTTCAGCGTAAATAGATTTGTTTTCATCGCCACGCAGTGCTGCTCGTCGAGCACCAGCGTGCTCTTTGGGCGCAGGCCTGCG
>CAYWNX010000131.1:0-7267 GCA_964459735.1 uncultured Dechloromonas sp.
TTGCCCAGCGCCTCGCTCTGCGCAAGAAGGGCGAGAATCCGCACCAGTTGATGATGTCGGCAACGCCCATTCCGCGTACCCTGGCGATGAGTTATTACGCCGATCTCGATGTCACCGTGCTCGACGAACTGCCGCCCGGCCGGACGCCGATCAAGACGCGCCTGGTCGCCGACTCACGGCGCGCCGATGTGGTTGGCTTCGTTGCCAAGCAGGTCGATGAAGGCCGTCAGGCTTACTGGGTCTGCCCGCTGATTGAAGAGTCCGAAGCCTTGCAGTTGCAGACGGCGCAGGATACCTACGAGCAGCTCTCGGCTGACTTGCCCAATCTGCGTATCGGTCTGGCCCACGGTCGCTTGAAGCCGGATGAAAAGCAGGCGGTGATGGTGGCATTTACGGCTGGTGAAATTGACGTACTGGTGGCGACGACGGTAATCGAAGTCGGCGTCGATGTGCCGAATGCCAGTCTGATGGTGATCGAGCACGCCGAGCGTTTCGGGCTGTCGCAATTGCACCAGTTGCGCGGCCGGGTCGGGCGGGGCAAATATGACTCGAGTTGCGTGCTGCTCTTCGCCGGCCCGCTTTCGCCAACGGCTCGCCAGCGCCTGAAAATCATTTTCGAGCACACCGATGGTTTCGAGATTGCCCGTCAGGATCTGCAACTGCGTGGCCCCGGCGAGTTTGTCGGTAGCCGGCAAAGCGGTGTGCCGCTGTTGCGTTACGCCGATCTGGAAATGGATGCCGATCTGGTCGAGATGGCGCGGGAGGTGGCGGAAGCAATGTTGATCGAGCACCCGGAACTTTCCGAAAGACACCTGAAGCGCTGGCTCGGGTCGCGGGAAGAGTTGCTGAAATCCTGAGCTTGGGCCAAGTTGTGGTGGCTGGCCAGCGTGAGCTACGATGCATTGAGCTGATCTGGGGAAAACTAGGAGCAATGAAAATACGGTGCAGAATTTGGTTGGTCGTGGCGGCTCTTATCGGCACAACGAGTGCGGCAGCGGCCGATTTTGGTAGCAAGGGCGGGCCCGAACCCGACAATATCGCCGAGATTGCCGAGCATCTGCGCAAGGATCCCTATGCGCTTGAGTTGCTGATCAGCTTCGGTACTTCCAAAGGCGGTTCGGCCGGCCACCTCGCCCTGGCGGTTCGGGACGAGGTGCCTGGTGATGATCTGGTCTACTCAGCCAACTTCTATGCCGACCGGACGCGCGAACATGCGAGCGGCTTCTATAACGCAGACCTGATGGTTGCCATCCCGAAGACGGAGTACCTGTTCAAGACAGTCTCTTCGGTCGATGAAACAGCCTCGTTCGGTCTCGATTTCGGCGAAATCTACAAGCGATCGGTCATCGGTGTGCGGGTTTTCGGCGTGCCGGCTGGCGAGAAGGCAGGCTTGGTGGCTTATTTCAAACGCATCAATGACGACTATCACCAGCGGGCCAAGGATACCGAGTACCACGCGGGCGAAGTCAAGTATGACTACTTGCGCCTCAATTGCGCCAAGACCATCGGTGCCGCGTTCAAGTTTGGTGCCGGCTACCAGGAGCTGGAGGTCAGCAGCGCAAAAATTTTTTCCGGGCGACGTCTGGTTGCAGCCGCCAATGCGAATATTCCTACCGAGATGGCGATGAAACTGATCGGGGCGTGGAGTCAGCGCGGCTATGACCTGGACGTGGTGCTCTACAAGAAATATACGGGCTCGACCTATGTCGACCCGCATGAGGAGGAAAAGGTGGCGTTCAAGGATTTGCCGAACCGTTTCCCCTCGGTGCTTTCCCGTGATTTCCGTCGGGAGCAGGGCGCCTACGAGGATTTCGACAATCTCTACGCGATGTATCTGCTTTTCAATTTGGGCAAATACAGCGTGCGGGTGAACGAGCAGTCGAAGCTGCTTGAAATTGAGCGGAGCAAAAAAGCCATGGCTTACCCGGAGGCAGCCAGGCTGGCCACCCGGAGCGCCAGGTCAGATAGTGAAAACTTCCGTCAGAAGCATGCATTCCAGCCAATGGGGAAAAGTATTGGCGAAAACCCAGATAACACGCACCTGTATGACTTTACTGACGATAACGCCGGGAAGTCTGTGCCCTGAGATGCGGGTGTCCTATGCGAAAAGGCGTGCCAGGCACGGCTGTTTTTAATAGCGCACAGTCACTGCTGCGATGAAACGTCTGCTCGTTTATTTCCCCTCCATTTTTACTTTACTCTGCGCCAGCGCGCTGATCGCGCATGGTCCGATCGGGCAACCGGCGGACTACCACGCCTTTGCTGATCACGCCTATTTCATGGGCATTTCTCACGCCAGCGACGTACTTTCCAATTTGGGATTTGCGCTCGTCGGCCTTTGGGGAATCCTGAAACTCTGGCCGCAACGGCATCATCCGAGCATCCTGCCGGGGAGGATGGGGTATGCCATCTTCCTGGTCGGCCTGATCCTGACTGCACTTGGTTCGAGTTATTACCATCTTGCCCCTGACAACCCGCGCCTGCTCTGGGATCGCTTGCCAATTGCCCTGGCCTGTGCCGGCTTGCTGGCGGGTGCCTGGGCAGAGACAACGCTGCCGCCAGGCCGGGTTGTTTTGGCCACCATTCTGCTTGCCGTGTTTTCGATGGCCAGTGTGTTCTGGTGGTATTTCACCGAACTGAACGGGCAGGGCGACCTGCGGCCTTATCTGTTGCTGCAAATCTTGCCGATTGTGTTGATACCGCTCTGGCAGGTAATCCACGGGTGAGCTGCCGAGGATCGTCGATGGTTTGGTGCCGCCTTCCTGCTTTACGTTTTCGCCAAGCTGGCGGAAGTCAATGACCACGCCTTGCTTGCGATCACCAACATGGTGATCAGCGGCCATACGCTGAAGCATCTGCTGGCCACGGCTGCGGCCGCTGCCCTGGTGCACCGGCTTATCCAACGAACCCGGGCTGAAGGCCTGAGCAACTCCAGTCGGCCACACAGGGCAGAAATTACCCCTTGATTCGTGTTGACCGCAGCAATCCTGCTTCAGCCAAAAAAACTCTCGATTATCCGCGCCACTTCCACCGGCTGATCGTGATGGAGCATGTGATCGGCATGCTCGATCCACGCCTCGCTCAAGTTGGCAAAGCAGGCTTGACGCGCTGCCCAGTCGCCGGGGCGGGTGGCGAATTCGCGGATGACCCAGGAGTCGCGACCGGCGACCCAGAGTACCGGGCAGGTTATCTGCTTCCAGACTGCCATCGATTCCTCCAGTCGGAACATGTAAGGCGAGGTACCCTTGTGCCAGGGGTCGCCGTTCCAGACGACACCATGGCGCCGTTCGCCGGATCGGTTCACGCCTTCGCCGACGCGAGCCAGGTGGCGGGCGAGGAATTTGGCGCGTTCCGGCGTCAGGAAACGGTCGGTTTTGAGTAGTCGCTGGGCGAAGTCGGCGCGGTCGCGGTAGACGTGCATGCGCGGTGGTTTGTCGAGCAGGCCTAGCCATTGCCGATAACGTTCCGGCGCCATTTCCGGCTGCGTCGGGGCGATGCCGAAACCTTCCAGCGTGATCAGTTTTTCAACCCGTTCCGGCCGGATGCCGGCATAAAGGCAGGCGAGGATGCCGCCCATGCTGTGGCCGGCCAGTCGCACCCGAGCCTCAGGCGAGTAGTGGTCGAGGATGGCTTTCAGGTCGCCGATGTGTTCGGCAAAAAAATACGGCCGATTCAGCCACTCCGAAGGGCCAAAGCCGCGCCAGTCGGGGGCGACGATATTCCAGTCCTGCTGCAGTTCATCAACGACAAACTGGAAAGAGGCCGAAACATCCATCCAGCCATGCAGCAGGAAGAGCATCGGCGCCTGCGGGTTGTCCCAGCGGCGGATGTGCAGGCGAAGCTTGGGCAGATCGAGATATTCGGAGCGGTAAAGGTGCATGGCGGTGTTCTTGATTTTTGGGCAAAAAGGGCGGTTGACCGCAGCATTCGCATTGCTGCCGACTGATTGTAGCGTGATGGTCGCTGCGGCGTGCCTCAGTGCTCCTCTCGGACGCACCGCCGGTATCCTCAATTACCTATCCATAATCAACGGCTTTGCATAATCGGCCAAAGCTGACGGTGGCGTCGGCTCAAGCACGGACAAGGTCTTTGATTACTGCCTGGCGAAGCTATGCTCGCCACCCTTTGACTGCTCGCGGATTGCCGCAAGTTTGACGTACAGCGTGCTGCGGGAAATGCCTAGGTTTCGCGCCGCCATGGACAGGTTGCCACGGGCGCCACTGACCGCCGCATCGATGGCCGCTCTTTCCATCTCATCAAGGCGCCCGGCACCAACCGAGGCCTTCCGGACGATTTCCGACAACACAAGACTGTCGGCCGGAACGCCAATATGCGGCGGCAGCAGGGAAGCATCAATCTGGTCGCCGTCGCTCAAGGCGAACATCGCCTCGAAGACATTCTGCAATTCGCGGATATTGCCCGGCCAGCGATAACGCAGGAGTTGCTGCAGGATCTCGGGGGCGAGCGTCTTGGCAGGACAGCCATACTTTTGGGCAAGCCTGCGATTGAGATAGCCGATGATCGCTTCGGTATCTTCGGGGCGTTCGCGCAGGGCCGGCAAATTCAGGCTGACGACACAGAGACGGTGGAAAAGATCTTCGCGGAAACGGCCGGCGCCGGCTTCGGCCTGCAGGTCGCGATTGGTGGCGGCAATGATGCGTACCGAGACTTTTCTCTCCTTGGTGTCACCCAGTCGGACCACCACGCCATCCTGCAGTACGCGTAGCAGATGTGGCTGCATGTCGAGCGGCATTTCGCCGATTTCGTCGAGGAAAAGCGTGCCACCGTCGGCCTGCTCGAACTTGCCGGGCAAGCCGCCGCGCCGGGCGCCGGTGAACGCGCCTTCGCTATAGCCGAATAATTCGCTGGCCAACAGTTCGCGGGTCAGGGCACCGCAATTGACGGCAATAAAGGGGCCGTCGGGCTTGGCGCTGGCCTTGTGGATGGCGCGGGCGAAAATCTCCTTGCCGGCCCCCGTTTCGCCGAGCAACAGGACCGGCAGATCGAGTGGCGCAATGCGCCGGGCGCGCGCCTTGGCCACGGTGATCGCCTGGCTGGTGCCTATGATTTCCACGAAATGATCGATTTCACCGGTGACTGCCTCGCTGCGGGGTGGCAGATGGGTATTTGTCCGAGGCTGAAGGCCAACGGGAATAACCAGCATGGTGCCCAGTTCGCCATCCCGGGTGCACACCGGATGCAACCATTCGGCACGCAGCCAGGCCGGTGTCTGCTTACTGCGCTCGGAGCAAGGCAAGGTGGAGTCGAGCGCTGTAACCTGGCTGCCGACCTGGAAGGGCAGGCGGACGCCGTACATTTCGCGGGCCTGTTGCATGCTGCCGCTGGTCTTGACGATGCGACCGCGGTGGTCGAAGAGGACGACGCAATCGTTGGCATAGCGGCTGAAACCGTCCATCGCCTGGGCCAGGAGATGGCCATGGAGCTCGGCGTCATGACGTGCCAGCACGGCTTCGATCTGCTTTGCGGCGGCAATGACCAAGCCGAGCGTGTGGCCATGGAAGGTTTCCTTGACGCCGGAAACGTCCACCACGCCGAGCAATGTCCTGCCCAGCGGATCGAGAATGGGCGCCGCAGCGCATGTCCAGTGCTTGACGTCGACGCAGTAGTGCTCGCTGGCGTAGATCTGCACAGGTTCGAGAGTGGCGATGGCCGTACCGATCGCATTGGTGCCGATCAACTCTTCGCTCCAGCGTCCGCCGGGTGCCAGATTGATCTGCTCGCCGGCATCACGGGCCCGCGACTCACCGCTGAGATCGAGAATGGTACCGCTCTGGTCGCTGAGCATGATCAGCGTGCCGGACTCATGCAGGATTTCGCGCAGCGATTCCAGTATCGGCCTTGCTGCCGCATACAGATCACCGGAGTACTGCCGCAATAATTTGATTTTTTCCCGCTCGGTCGCCGGGGCACAGGAAATTGCCGGGTCAACTGACTCCTGGCGGCTACGCCGCCAGGAGTCGAGCACGACATTGCGCACCCCAGTCCCGCTCACCGAGCGGTCTTGCAAAAAGCGCTCCCAAGTTGCGGCGACAGTCTTTTCGTCGCCAACGCGGGGAATCAGGGGGTTGCTGCAGGGGGTCACATTGGGCTCGCTTCGGGCTCAGCAATTAATTTTGCAAAACAATATGTTTACCTAAACATAACCCTAGCCTCAAGCCAAAGGTAAGTCAATAAATCTGTTTTATATCAATACGTTGTGCGGTGCAGCACAAGTTTTCCAAAAGTGTCCGGATCCCGGACAGTCAAAACATTACGTCAGGTTTCCGGACGTTTTCAATATCGGATCGCGGACAGTTTGAATTTTCTCAACTTTTCGCAAGTTGTTGATTCGGCTCTGGAATTCACGAGTTGTCGGTGCTGAGGCGAAGCTGGCCCGTTGCTTGCCAATAAGTCGGCGTGGGATCACTCACCACTAACACACCAACGATTGGAGACACGACATGCAAAACCAGCAGTCAAACGTACAGGTGATGGGCATCGATGCCGGCGGCACGATGACCGACACCTTCTTTGTCCGAGCCGATGGCCGCTTCGTGGTCGGCAAGGCGCAAAGCAATCCGGGGGATGAATCCCTCGCCATCTATAACTCCTCGGTCGATGCGCTGGCCCACTGGAACCGCAGCGTGGACGACGTTTATCCCGAACTGGCAACCTGCGTTTACTCCGGCACCGCCATGCTCAACCGCATTCTGATGCGCAAGGGTCTCGATGTCGGCCTGGTCTGCAACAAGGGTTTCGAGCAGATTCACTCGATGGGCCGTGCCCTGCAAAGCTACCTCGGCTACGCCCTCGAGGATCGCATCCACCTCAATACCCACCGTTACGACGAGCCGTTGGTGCCGGTTTCCCGCACCCGCGGTGTCACCGAACGGACCGACGTGCAGGGCAAGATCGTCATTCCGCTGCGCGAAGAGGAAGTTCGCCAAGCGACCCGCGAACTGGTGGAAGCCGGCTCCCAGGCCATCGTCATCTGCCTGTTGCAGTCCCACAAGAACGAACTCAGCGAACAGCGGGCTCGCGACCTGGTCAAGGAAGAGTTGAAAAAACTCAAGGTGGACATCCCGGTTTTCGCCTCGGTGGACTACTACCCGTCGCGCAAGGAAAGCCATCGCATGAACACGACGATTCTCGAAGCCTATGGCGCCGAGCCGTCGCGCCAGACGCTGAAGAAGGTCAGCGACCGCTTCAAGAAGCACGGCGCCAAGTTCGACCTGCGCGTCATGGCCACGCATGGCGGCACGATCAG
>CAYWNX010000132.1:0-7263 GCA_964459735.1 uncultured Dechloromonas sp.
CTCGCCGCCTTGCAGTTGTCCCTGGGCCTGCGGGTCGTCGGTAACCTCGGCGATGGCTGGGCTCTGCGTCAGTCCGGTGCTTTACTGAATGCCTTGAGTCTGGCGCTTTTTGTCTTCACGATCCTGATCAGCGTCATCCGCGGCGCATCAAACCAGAAGGCTCCTGCATGAAACGTTCTCCGATACTCATTGAGCTGTCCCGCGAACATCACACGGCATTGGTTCTTGCCCTGCGCATCGCCAGGGCGCATGATCCAGCCGCTCAGGCGGCGCTGCTGGCCGCAGTCCCGGCAATCTTCCGGGATGAACTGGAACCGCATTTTCAGGATGAAGAGCAGGGGATTCTGCCGCAACTCGCCACTGCCGGGGAGTTGGCGCTGGTTGGCCGGACGCTGGAAGAGCACCGGCAGATGCGTGATTTGGTCGCAAAAATAGGCGCTGGCGACCTGCTATCGTTAAAATCTTTTGGTGCCATGTTAAAAGCCCATGTCCAATTTGAGGAACGTGAGCTTTTTGCCACCGCTCAGGCCGTTTTGCCGGCTGCCTATCTGGATCAACATGTCTAAACCGAACCTGAACAAGCGTGTCATCGAAATCAAACCGGTCGATGTCGATGCCAAGGTCTATCCCCGCTCAATCAAGGGCTACTTTCAACGCTGGCGCTGGGGGTTTGTCTGGCTGACCCAGCTCATTTTCTACGGCCTCTGCTGGTTGCCCTGGAACGGGCGTCAGGCGGTGCTGTTCGATCTCGATACCCGGCGCTTCTACCTGTTCGACCTTGTGCTTTGGCCGCAGGACACCATTTATCTGGCCATCATTCTGGCCCTCTCGGCGCTGGCGCTTTTCCTGTTCACCGCGGGGGCCGGGCGCCTGTGGTGTGGCTACACCTGTCCGCAGACGGTCTACACGGAAATATTCCTGTGGATAGAAAAGCTGGTTGAGGGCGAGCGGCCGCAGCGCATCAAGCTCGATGCCGCCCCATGGTCGGCTCACAAGCTGGCAATCAAGTCGACCAAGCATGGACTATGGCTGGCGCTGGCTTTATGGACAGGCCTGACCTTTGTCGGTTATTTCACGCCGATCCGCGATCTGCTGCGGGAGATCATCAATTTCTCGATGGGGCCGTGGGAAGCTTTTTGGGTCGTTTTCTACGGCGCAGCAACTTACGGCAATGCGGGCTTCTTGCGCGAGCATATGTGCAAGTACATCTGCCCCTATGCCCAATTTCAGTTTGTGATGTTCGACCGGGATACGCTGAATATCACCTATGACCGGGAGCGGGGCGAGCCACGGGGCGGTCGCCCGAAAGGCATCGATCCGCGGGCTGAAGGCCTTGGCGACTGCATCGAGTGCAGCATCTGCGTGCAGGTTTGTCCGACGGGAATCGACATTCGCAACGGGCTGCAACTTGAATGCATCGGTTGCGCCGCTTGTATTGATGCCTGTGATCAGGTGATGGACAAGATGAATTACCCGCGCGGCTTGATCCGCTATTCGACAGAAAATGCCGTGACCATGAAGGCGACGCGGGCCGAAATCGTCCGGCGTGCGTTCCGGCCGCGTGTGCTGCTTTATCTGGCGGTATTTCTCTCGGTTTCAATCGCCACCGCCTGGTCGCTGGCGACCAAGGTGCCGCTCAAGGTATCGATCATCCGGGATCGCGCCGCGATGTCACGCGAGGCGGCAGACGGCAGTATCGAAAACACCTTTACCCTGCAATTGACCAATGCCAGTGAGCAAACCCGTACCTACGGCGTGCGCGTCGATGGCCTGCCCGGTTTGCGTCTGGTCGAGCGGCAGGAGATCACGGTGCCACCGGCCGCCATCGGTGATGCCACGCTTGTTCTCCAGCTTGATCCGGACGCTGCCAAGTCAGGTGCCCACCCGATACAAATCACGGTGGAGGATGTCACCGACCCGAAGGTTAGTGCCACCGAAAAGGCCAAATTCTGGATGCCCTGAGTTTGCTTTTGCAAGCTCAGGGCGTGACGCCGATCAGATCTTTTTGACGAATTCAGATTTCAACTGCATGGCGCCGATGCCGTCGATTTTGCAGTCGATATCGTGGTCGCCGTCAACCAGACGGATGTTCTTCACCTTGGTGCCGACTTTGACCACAGAGGAGGAGCCCTTGATCTTCAGATCCTTGATCACCGTGATCGTGTCGCCATCCTGCAGCACGTTGCCGTTGGCGTCTTTCCAGACCTTGGCCTGGTCGGCGCTTTCGCTACCGGCGTCGGCATTCCATTCATGGGCGCACTCCGGGCAAACATACATGCTGCCGTCTTCGTAGGTGTATTCGGATTTGCATTTCGGGCAGTTGGGCAAGCCGCTCATAGGATTTTCTTTCAGTAGTCTTCTTCAAAGCAGCCCATCAAATTGGGCAGCAGGATGTAGGCGCGTTTCAGTGCCGCGGAGAGATCGGCGCAGACATTGTCGTCGCCGAGGTGATCGATGAAGCCGGAGCGATAGAGCAGCGAGCCCGGCTGCGAATTGAGGCCGCAAACGAGCAGTGTGCAGCCGCGCTTCTGTAATTTGTCGCGCAGGTTTTCGAGGCCTTCGAGTCCGGTCGTGTCGAGCTGGATCAGCCGCGTCATGTCAAGAATGACGACTTCCGGATGGCCGGCCGCCGGGTCGAGCAGTTCTTCCAGTTTGTTGACGGCGCCGAAGAACAGCGAGCCGAACAGTTCCCAGGCAGCAACACGCATGGTGCCATCCGGGTAGAGAAATTGCGGTTCGTCCGCCTCTTCGCGGAGCGGCCGACGCTCGATGCGCGTCAGTTCCGACATCCGGTAAATGAAGAACAGACAGGCCAGGACCATGCCGAGTTCGACAGCAATGGTCAGGTCGAAGACAACGGTAACGAAGAAAGTGGCGAGCAGGATCACCCGGTAATTGTAGGAATAGCGGCGCAGTTCCATGAATTGGTGCCATTCGCCCATGTTGAGCGCAACCACCATGACGATGGCCGACAGCGTGGCGAGCGGGACATAGGAAGCGAGTGGGGCCGCGATCAGCACGATGCCGAGCAACACAATGGCATGGATGATGCCGGCAATCGGCGTCCGGCCCCCGGTCTTGACGTTGGTGGTGGTGCGGGCAATGGCGCCGGTGGCGGCAAAGCCGCCGAAGAGCGGGGCGGCGATATTGGCCAGACCCTGAGCAACCAGTTCCTGATTGGGATCGTGCCGGTCGTTGATCTGGCTATCGGCGACGCGGGCTGAGAGCAGGGATTCGATGGCGCCAAGCAGGGCGATGGTGATGGCGGGTGAAATCAGCTTGCCAAAGTCGTGGATGGAAAGCTCGGGCAGGCCGAAATTCGGCAATTCCTGCGGGATGCCGTTGAAGCGGCTGCCGATGGTTTCGACCGGCAAATTGAACAGGAAGGAAACCAGGGTGCCGGCAATCAGCACGACGAGCGGCCCCGGGGCGCGGCGGAGGAAGGAAAGGCGTTGGGCCAGTCGGTTATAGGAGAGCAGAAAAATGAAACAGGTGGTCGCCAGGGCCAGGGTTGGCAGATCTACGCTGTAGGCGTTGGCGGCCAGTGTCTTGATGCGGGCGAAAAACTCGGCGGGCAGGTTGTCGATTTGCAGACCGAAAAAATCCTTGATCTGGGCGAGAAAGATGACCACCGCGATGCCATTGGTAAAACCGATGACGACGGTGACTGGAATGAAGCGGATTAATTGCCCCATGCGGGCCAGTCCCATGGCCAGCAGGAAGACACCGGCCAGCATGGTGGCGCCCATCAGGTTGGCAAAACCGTGAATGGCGACGATGCCATAGATAATGGGAATGAAGGCGCCGGTCGGGCCGCCAATCTGCACTCGCGAACCGCCAAGCAGCGAGGTGAGCAAACCGGCGACAATTGCTGTCCAGATGCCGGCGGTCGGCGAGCAGCCGGAGGCAATGGCGAAAGCCATGGCCAGCGGCAGTGCCAGCACTCCGACCGTGATCCCCGACGCCAGATCCTTGCCGAATTGCGCCCGATTGTAGCTGGGCAGGCATTCCAGCAGCTTGGGACGGAAAGCGATTTTCATGGCGCGCGCTCGAAAGGTAAGCTGCGAATTATATGAGCGTCCAATTATTCGTCAATGTTAATCATATGTTAATATTATTCCACTGGCTTTAGAAAGACGAACCTGAGTTGCATTATGGAAAAACGTACCGCCCGCCTGACCATTCTGATTGATCCGGAGAAGAAGAAAGTCTTCGAGGAAATTTGCGCCGCCAACGACCTGACCCCTTCGCAGGTGGTGCGCAAACTGGTCCGTCAATACATCATCGACAATGCCGGCAGCCGCGAACTGCCCGCCTGGCTGAAAGCCGCGAGCAAGCCCGCCGAATAGGCTACTTCGGCTCGTCCTCTGGCGGTCGCCGAAGCTTGTCCGGGTGGTGGGCGCCAATGTACTGATCGTATTTCGCCTGCATTTCCGGCGCCTGCTTGGCAATTTCGCGCAGGATGCGGGCTACCGACCAGAGCATGATGACGATCCCGCCGGCTGTGCAGGCGACCGCTTCTGCGGTCGACGTCGGAAAATTGGTCAAAATGGCCCCTTTGCCGGCGGCAAACCAGCTGGCACCAATACCGACACAGGAAAGCCCGAAGACATCGACCATGGCATAGCCAAAGATCGGCCCGGTTAATTTGGGGCGGGGGGCGCGTAGCGGGTTGTTGAGCATGGTCGGTCGCAGTGATTGAAGAATCGGCATTCTGCCTGAAGGGCAGGTGTTACGCCGCCCCGTGTTTTCCCGGGGGCGAGGCAAATAGCCAGCCGGCTCGATTGCATCGCCCACCGGGCCGGCCAGCCTGGCGCTATTCCTCAGTGGCTGCCGGGCGGAAAAATTTTCTGAGCTATTTAATAAAGCTGGCAAAAGGGCTTGACAAAGTGAATGTCAAGCTTCGACTTATGCACAGAAGACAATTTTTTCAGAAGATCTGATCGGCCTTCGATCAAAAAACTGACAAATCCCGCTTGTGTTTATTATTTGCAATTAAATCAATGGGTTAGTATTTAGCTCAAGTTTCAGGCAGGGTAAGGAAAAGCCTTGTGTGACGGTGACTTAGCGTATTCGTCCACGATTCATTCACAGACTTATCCACAGATTTTGTGGATAGTTCGAAAACCTTATAGCCGGTTACCGGATTGAGGGAATAGTTAAAGTAATACATGAGCTTTGCGGCTGACTTTGTTGCGCCGCAACAAGAAACGGCCTGCAATGCAGGCCGTTGTCGTTGGCATCTGTTTATTTGACGCGCATACCGGGTTGAGCCCCGGAATCCGGCGACAGCAGGAAGATTCCCGGGGTTTTGCCATCACTGTCGGAAGCCGCCAGTACCATGCCTTCCGACATGCCAAATTTCATTTTTCGGGGTGCCAGATTGGCTACCATCACGGTCAGGCGACCGATCAGTTGGGCCGGGTCGTAGGCTGCCTTGATGCCGGCAAAGACATTGCGCGTTTCGTTATTGCCGACATCGAGCGTCAGGCGGACCAGCTTGTCGGCGCCCTCGACGTGTTCGGCATTGGCGATGCGGACGATGCGCAGATCGACCTTCATGAAGTCGTCGATATTGCAGAACGGTTCCCACGGGCTTTCCGGCTTGATCTCGTGCTGCTGGTGCTCGGCATGGCGTTGCGGCGAAGTCTGTTCCGGTGCGGGGGCCAGCGATTCCTTGTTGGCCTCGACCAGTTTCTCGATCAGCTTGGCATCGATGCGGGTCATCAGATGCTCGTAGGCGTTGATGCCGTGGCCGGCGGCGAGCAGGCTTTGTGTGTCGTTCCAGCTCAGAGCAGCGATGTTGAGGAACTGCTCCACCTTGGCCGCAACGACCGGCAGGATCGGTTTCAACAGCACGGTGAGCAGGCGGAACAGGTTCAGGGCATTGCTGCAGGCGGCGTGCAGTTCGACTTCCTTGCCTTCCTGCTTGGCCAGTTCCCAGGGCTTGACGCTGTCTACGTACTGGTTGGCCGCATCGGTCAGCAACATGATTTCGCGCATCGCCTTGCCGAATTCACGGGCTTCGTACAGTTCGGCAACGCGGCCGGCCGCTTCCTGAATGGCCTTGATTGCCGGCAGTTCGGCGTTGGCCGGCGCCAGTTGACCATTGAAGCGCTTGGCGATGAAACCGGCCGAGCGACTGGCGATGTTCACGTACTTGCCGACGAGATCGGAATTGACACGGGCGGCGAAGTCCTCGAGATTGAGATCGATGTCTTCCATCGTTGCCGACAGTTTGGCCGCATAGTAATAGCGCAGCCATTCCGGATTTAGGCCGGTGTCGAGGTAGCTTTGCGCCGTGATGAAAGTGCCGCGCGATTTCGACATTTTTGCGCCGTCGACCGTAAGAAAGCCGTGGGCGAAGATCTTGGTCGGCGTGCGGTAGCCGGCGTGAGCCATCTCGGCTGGCCAGAACAGCGCATGGAAGTAGAGGATGTCCTTGCCGATGAAGTGGTAGAGCTCGGTTTTCGAATCCGGCTTGAAATACTCGTTGAAGTCGAGGCCGTTCCTGCTGCACAGATTCTTGAAGGAGCCCATGTAGCCAATCGGCGCGTCGAGCCAGACGTAGAAATATTTGCCCGGCGCATCGGGGATCTCGAAACCAAAGTAGGGGGCGTCGCGCGAAATATCCCAGTCGGTCAGCTTGTTCTCGCCCGGGGCGCCCAACCATTCCTGCATCTTGTTGGCCGCTTCGTTCTGCAGCACGCCGTTGTCGCGGCTGGTGTATTGGCGCAGGAAAGACTCGCAGCGCGGATCGGAGAGCTTGAAGAAGTAGTGTTCGGAGCTGCGCAGTTCCGGCTTGGCGCCGGAGACGGCCGAATAGGGTTCGATCAGGTCGGTTGGCGCATAGGCGGCACCGCAGACTTCGCAGTTGTCGCCATACTGTTCCTTGGCATGACATTTCGGGCACTCGCCCTTGATGAAACGGTCGGGCAGGAACAGTTGCTTGACCGGATCGTAATACTGTTCGATGGTCCGCGTCTCGATCAGGCCGGCCGCACGCAGCTTGCGGTAGATGTCGTTGGCGCACTCGCGGGTTTCATCTGAGTGGGTGCTGTAGTAATTGTCGAAACCGACATGGAAACCGGAAAAGTCGCGGTAGTGCTCGCCATGAACGCGGGCGATCAGTTGTTCCGGTGTGATGCCTTCCTTCTCGGCGCGGAGCATGATCGGCGTGCCGTGTGTGTCGTCGGCGCAAACGTACCAGCATTCGTTGCCGACCATTTTCTGGTAGCGCACCCAGATGTCGGTCTGGATGTA
>CAYWNX010000133.1:0-1724 GCA_964459735.1 uncultured Dechloromonas sp.
TTATCCAGGTCGCCACCATAGCCGTGGATGAACAGCACAGGCGTACCCTCGGCGGCACCCTTCCGCGCATAGCGGACGCGGATACCATCAACCTCCACGTATAGATAGGCTGGCCCGGCATCCTCTCCTTCATCATCGACTGCCGGCATGACATAACTGGCGATGTAGGCATCAATTTCAGCATCGCTGACGTCATCGCCCGCCAATACCCCGAGTAGCGCCTTCACCGGCAAAAGCTCGCCTTCATCCGCAATACGGCGGCGAAGCAGCCCCGGGTCGGGGGCTTCGACGGCATTGGCGATTTTGTCCGTTTCAACCTCGAGAATAGGCATTCCAACGGAAATCTCTGTCCCCTCTTCCACAAGCCAGGAGGTGACGGTACCTTCTTTCATCGACAGGCCCCACTTGGGCATGACGATTGGTGTAATACCTGACATTACTTGGCCCCCTTCATCGTCTTGCGTACCGCATTGGCAATCTGATCTGCACTGGGGATGTATAGATCTTCAAGCGTTGGCGAGAACGGAACAGGAACGTGAGGCGGCGCCACCATTTCGATTTGTGCTTTCAGCGCGCCAAAGGCATGCATCGCAACCTGTGCGGAAATATCCGTGGCGATATTGCAGCGCGGGCTTGCTTCATCGACACAGACCAGGCGACCGGTTTTGGTCACGCTATCGAGGACGGTATCCATATCCAGCGGTGAAAGCGTGCGCAAGTCCACAATCTCGACTTCGATGCCTTCTTTGGCGAGCTTCGCTGCGGCTTCAAGTGAGCGATGTACCATCAGACCGTAAGTGACGATCGTGCAATGTTTTCCGTCACGCGAAATACTGGCCTCGCCGAATGGGATCGTATACGGACCTTCCGGCACCTCACATTCGTGTGCATACAGGTTTTTGTGTTCGCAAAAAATGACTGGATCGTTGTCACGAATCGACTGGAGCAACAAGCCTTTTGTATCGTAGGCATTGCTCGGACAAACGACTTTCAAGCCCGGGATATGTGTGAACAACGGGGTCAGCATCTGACTGTGCTGAGCCGCAGCGCGGAAACCTGCGCCGACCATTGCCCGGATAACGACCGGCGTCTCGGCCTTGCCGCCAAACATGTAACGGAACTTGGCAGCCTGGTTGAATATCTGGTCGAAACAGACGCCCATGAAGTCGATAAACATAAGTTCTGCAACAGGCCGCATGCCGCATGCTGCTGCGCCAATGGCTGCGCCGACGTAGGCGCTTTCCGATAGCGGCGCGTCGATTACGCGGTCGCCATACTTGCCGTAGAGTCCTTTGGTGACGCCTAGTACACCACCCCAGGCATCCATTTCACCTTGGCCGCCAGAACCGCCGACAATGTCTTCGCCCAAGCAGATCACCGTTGGATCGGCCTTCATGGCCTGGTCAAGCGCTTCGTTGACTGCCTGCTTCATGCTGATTTTTCGTGCCATTTCAATCTCCTGATTTGTCTTGTTTATTCGTTTCAATAATTGACGTAGACGTCACTGGTCAGGTCGGCAAGAGTTGGCTGCGGTGCGGCCTTGGCTTCCTTGACTGCGGTTTCGATCAGATCGATTACCTCTTGATCGATTGCCGAGATTTCATCAGCAGTTATGACTCCGGACTTTGTTAGCTGGGCTGTCAAAATCTTGATGCAGTCATAGTTTTCACGGATATTTTCGAGTTCACCGGGGGCGCGATAGGTCTGTGCATCGCCTTCAAAGT
>CAYWNX010000133.1:1734-7247 GCA_964459735.1 uncultured Dechloromonas sp.
CTTCAAAGTGGCCATAGAAACGGACCATCTTGCACTCGAGAAGCGCCGGGCCACCACCTTGCCGGGCGCGCTTGATCATTTCTCCGGCCGCTTCGTAGACCGCGAACAGATCCGTACCATCAATGCTCACGCCGGGCATGCCGAAACCAGCCGCACGATCAACAAAACTTTCGACAGCAGTTCCGTAGTCGCGTGAAGTCGCTTCTGCGTAGCCGTTGTTCTCAACGACAAAGATCACAGGGAGATTCCATACGGCAGCAAGGTTCATGCTTTCCAGGAAGGTGCCCTGATTGCATGCACCATCGCCGGTGAATGTAATACCCACTTCGCCTTTGCCACGGAATTTGGCGGCAAGTGCGGCACCGCAGATCAATGGCGCGCCAGCGCCAAGAATGCCGTTGGCGCCCATCATTCCCTTACTCAAATCAGCAATATGCATCGAGCCGCCTTTGCCGTTGCAGGAACCGCCTTTTCGGCCGTAGATCTCTTTCATCATGCCGATAACATCAACGCCTTTAGCGATGCAGTGACCGTGACCACGGTGGGTGCTGGCGATACGGTCGCCGTCGCCAAGGTGGAACATGATTCCTGTCGCCGTAGCTTCTTCGCCGGCATAAAGATGTACAAAGCCCGGGATGTCACCTCGACCGAAATCGATGTGTAGTCGCTCTTCGAATTCCCGGATGGTGCGCATCTTTCTATAGGCCGCGAGTAGTTCGTCGCGCGACATAGGGAACGGATTGTTGTCTGCCATGATGGATGTCTCCTTTTATTGGCGTGGTGATGTATGGCGGAAAAGTCCCTCGCATGCGGCAATCCGCATGCATTTGGCAATATCCACCGTCGGAAAAGCGTTCTCGCGCAGCGTAATGCTGACTTTTTGACCTGCGTCGAAAGGGAGTTCTCGCTCACCGTCCAAGGCGACAACGCCTGCAGCAAGCGGGACAATGAATTCATGATCGGCAGGCATCGACTGCCAATCAGCTATACCAACATCGCAGATCATTCCGGGTGCGATCGGAACATCCAGATGCAGACAGCTTTGCTCCGGATCGTTGCTGAGCATGATTGCCAGCCCACCAGCATCAGTTCTGGCGAGCGGCTCCAACAAGCCCCCAATTGCTGCCATACCGATTACTTCGGGGTCTGCAAAGGTCAAATAGACGGCATGAAGACTCTTCGTCTTCCAGAGCGCGCGCGCACCAACAAACCGGTCAGACGAAATAACTGCATCGACAATTGCGATATCCCGTTGAAGGTCATCATCGATCGAAATTTCCAGAACCTTGTTTGGCGCCAGCGCTTGCTCAGCGGTGAGCCTCCTTTGGGCATAAAGACCCACGGCCATTGCCGCCACAGTGGGTTCGCGCATTTCCGGAAAGGCGTTGTTGGTTCCACTCGAAAGACCAGCGACCGGCACTGCCGGCTTCCCTTGGCGCACACCGTCAATCAGCTCGCGGACAACTGCGCGATGCGTACCATCGCCGCCAAGAACAATGATTGCGCTGACATTGGCTTCCTGCATGTAGCGTGCAGCCAGGAAAGTGTCATCAACCGTCGATGTCACATTCATGGGGACAAATTCAACCTCCGGGAAGGCGTGATGAAGGTTACGCTCCCGGCTCAGACTACGAAGCAGCATCGAGCTGATGCCGGATTTGTCAGGCATCATCATTACGCGATCGACACCGCAGGCCGCAAGCGTAGACAGAATCCGCAGCACGATACTGACCCGCTCGGATGTCTGAAGATTGCTGGCGTTTGCGATGATGCGGCGAATGTCGCGCGCCGAGACCGGATTCGCGATGATGCCAACACAAGATTTTCTGGGTGATTGCTTAACCGACATTGCTTCTGCTCTCCTTGGTTGAGCGAACCACTGCAATGACCATGCCAGATCGATCACCAGCCGCAATTGCGCCAAAAACCATGGATCCGGAGAGCCAGCCCGGCCAATTCAATGCCTTTCGTATGCGACACAGAGACAGGTGTAACACCTGAGATGCGACATTTGCTTAGACGATTGATTCAATAAGCAGTCGCTTCGCACACACTGCCGTGCGGCTCTCTCGGCAGATAGCCATGGCATGGAGATTGCGAAGCCGATGGCTGACGTATTGCCTGATGGCCATACGTTCTTCCATTTCCTTACCATTGGAGAAAAATATTTTGTTTCGTATAAACAGTAGACATTTTTTCCTGGCCACGACGCTGTTAATGAGCAGCGCCATGGTCCAGGCCAATGCTTCGCCAGTTGTCCTAACTACCGACATCGCCCGCGTGATGATCAAGACATGTACCGCCAAAGCCAGCGAAAAAGGCTGGAAGATGAATATCGCGGTGGTCGATAACGGAGCCAATCTAATTGCATTTGAACGGATGGACCGTGCCTTCCTGGGAAGCGGCGAGATAGCGCTCAGTAAAGCCCAAACCTCGGCAAAGTTTCCCTTTCCAACACGCCTTGTTGAGGAGTTGGTTTACGGAAAAGGCGCCAAGCCGGCAGTTGTTCCCGGCCTGGTTCATGTCAAAGGCATCATTGCTTTCGCCGGGGGCCTCCCGGTAATGAATGGTTCGATGCATCTGGGTGGCATTGGCGTAAGCGGTGGAACGGCAGATGAAGATGAGATCTGCGCTCAAGCCGCACTTGATGCTGTGAAAAATCAACTCAACGGCACAGGTGGGTAATGACTGGTCAAAAAATCTCAAAACCACCCTTGGTTGATCTGGATGTGGATGTCCTGATCATTGGTGGTGGCCCCGGCGGCTACACCGCAGCCTTTCGCGCAGCAGATCTTGGTTGCAATGTCACCCTGCTTGATTCGAGAACCACCCTCGGTGGCGTATGTCTCAATGTCGGCTGCATTCCATCAAAGACGCTGCTCCATGCAGCCAAAGTGATCGCTGATGCTCAATCGATGAATAATCATGGCATACGCTTTGGTGCTCCTGAAATTGATCTTGCCGGATTGCGAGAACACAAGGAGAAGATCATCGGCAAGCTGACCCGCGGACTTTCCGGGCTTGCTCGCCAGCGGAAAGTGACGGTTCTTCATGGAACAGCAAGTTTCAGCTCACCAAGCTCGGTAACGGTGATTGGTGAGAAGTCGAATTGCGAGATCCGCTTTTCTCATTGCATCGTCGCCGCGGGGTCCTCGCCGGCCTCTGTTCCTGGTCTTCCCTATGACGATCCACGAATAATCGATTCGACCGGCGCGCTGGCCCTGACGGATGTGCCGAAACGGATGCTGGTGATGGGCGGCGGCATCATCGGGCTGGAAATGGCGACGGTGTACGAGGCACTCGGTAGCCGTATCAGCATCGTCGAAATGTCGGAGGGCCTGATCCCTGGCGCTGACCGTGATCTGGTTGCCGTGTTGCAGGGGCGCCTGGCGAAACGCTGCGAAGCGATCATGCTCGGCACTCGGGTTTCGCATATCGAAGCACTGCCAGAAGGTCTGCTGGTTCACTTCACTGGCGCCCAGGCACCTTCCCAACCAGAACTGTATGACCGAGTATTGTCTGCCGTCGGGCGCCAGCCAAACGGAAAACGACTGTGTGCGGAAATGGCTGGCTTGCAAGTCGATGAGCGGGGTTTTATTCCGGTTGATGATCGCTGTCGTACCAATGTGCCGAATATTTTCGCGATCGGCGATATTGTGGGTGGTCCGATGCTTGCGCATAAAGCAACGCACGAGGGACGAGTGGCGGCCGAAACGATCGCCGGTCACGACGTACGTTTTGCACCGAAGAGCATTCCAAACATTGCCTATACGGATCCCGAGATCGCCTGGGTTGGCTTGAACGAAACCGAAGCTGGCGTTCGCGGGGTCGACTATGAAAAAGGCGTGTTTCCCTGGGCGGCATCTGGTCGCGCCCTTGCCAATGGGCGAACTGACGGATTGACCAAGCTGCTAGTCGACCCTGTGACCAAGAAATTGCTTGGCGCCGGAATCGTTGGCGTTAATGCAGGAGAACTTCTGGCAGAAGCGGTGCTGGCATTGGAAACCGGCGCTGATATTCATTCCCTGATGCACGCCATCCATGCTCATCCAACGCTCTCGGAGTCGGTGGCTCTAGCTGCCGAGATCATTGATGGATCGATTACCGATCTGTTCATGCCGAAAGCTCGAACGGCCGTTTAACAAAGCGATTGGTGCAGACAAGATGAAGGTTGTCATCCTCGGCGCCGGATTGCTCGGTGGTGCTACGGCCTGGTACCTGGCGGAAGACGGCCACGAGGTGACGGTGCTTGATCGTCAAGCGGAACCCGGCATGGAGACCAGCTTCGCCAATGGTGGCCAGATATCGACCTGCCATGCTGCACCTTGGGCCAACCCGAGTGCGCCATGGCAGGTTGCGAAATGGCTCGGTCGCGAAGAGTCTCCGCTGCTTTGGCGACTCCGTGCCGATCCGGCGCAGTGGGCGTGGGGGATGCGATTTCTGGTTGAATGCTCGGCCGCCAGAGCACGCCAAAACACCATTGATATTTTGCGTCTGGCGCTTTACAGCCGGGAAAAGCTGGGTACGTTGCGGCAACAACTCGGCCTTGAGTACGATCAGCTGACGCGTGGCATATTGCATTTTTATACGGATGAGCGAGAGCTCCGGCTAGCATCTTCCCAGGCCGCACTAATGCGAGAGTTCGGCTGTGAGCGGGTGATGAAAGAAGCGGACGAATGCTTGGCGATCGAGCCGGCGCTCAGTGCCTCAACAGTGCCAATTCTTGGTGGCACCTACACAGCAGATGATGAATCCGGGGATGCCCACAAGTTCACCCAAGCGCTGGCTCAACGCTGCAAGCAAGCGGGGGTCTCGTTCCGCTTTGGGGAAACTATCGGTGCGCTTGGCGTGGAAGGCGGTCGAATCTCGAATGTTCGGCTAGTAAATGGCAAGACTATCGCTGGCGATGCATTTGTCGTTGCGCTTGGAAGCTGGTCGCCACTTTTGTTGAAGTCAGTCGGTATAAACATCCCGGTCTATCCCGCAAAGGGATATTCAGTCACGGTTCCCCTGGACGACTACAGCATCGCTCCGACCATCAGCCTCACGGACGACGGCTACAAAATCGTCATCTCTCGCCTGGCAAACCGTTTGCGCGTAGCGGGTACAGCAGAGTTCGCAGGCTACGATGAGTCAATTAATGGTGTCCGTTGCAGTGCAATCCTGCAACGCCTCAAAGCGGTTTTTCCAGGACTCATATTCGAAGAAAAGTTCGATGTGTGGGCCGGCCTGCGACCAGCGACGCCAAGCAATGTGCCTTTTGTCAGTGAGGCGAAGTTCGACAACTTGTTTCTCAATACTGGCCACGGCACACTCGGGTGGACTATGGCTTGTGGATCAGGACAGTTAATTGCCGACCTCATCACTGGTCGAGCGCCGGAGATCGATCCGGAGCCATACACTTTTCGATCATTGATTGCAGCGAAACCCCGCCACAGCCCATCCCTTTAGCCGACCAAGGGCCCCATCGCCCTAAACCGGCAAATCAATCTCGACCAGCAGGCCGCCCCCGG
>CAYWNX010000134.1:0-2761 GCA_964459735.1 uncultured Dechloromonas sp.
GTAAGCGCTGTAGGAGGCATCGACCAGGCCAAGTAGTTTCTCCACGCCAGCAGCGAGAGGCGCATGCTGCGTTTCGCGTGCCGCCTCAATCGATTGCCTGACCTGCGGCTCGCCGTCGCCGCCGAATACCTCTTGAAGCTGACGAGCCAGCAGGCGGGATTTCATGGCAAGTTAGCGTAAGCCAAGAACATCCTGCATATCGAACAGACCATTCGAACGACCAGCGATGAAACGTGCCGCACGCAAGCTCCCCAGGGCGTAAGGCTGACGGCTGCTGGCCTTGTGCGTCACCTCGACGCGCTCGCCAAGGCCGCAGAACATCACGGTATGGTCGCCCACGATGTCGCCACCACGTACGGTTGCAAAACCGATGGTCGAAGGATCACGCTCGCCGGTGACACCTTCACGACCATAGACTGCGCATTCCTTCAAATCACGCTCCAGCGCATTGGCCAACACTTCACCCATACGCAATGCCGTGCCAGAAGGCGCATCAATCTTCATGCGATGGTGCGCCTCGACAACTTCTATGTCGTATCCCTGATTCAAAATACGGGCCGCCGTATCCAGCAATTTGAAGACCAGATTGACGCCTACCGCCATATTCGGCGCAAACACCACGGGAATGTCCTTCGCGGCGGCGGCAATCGCTGCCTTGCCTTCGGCTTCAAAACCAGTAGTACCGATTATGATGCCAACCCCGGCCTGGCGGCAAAGTTCAAGATGATGCAGCGTGCCTTGCGGTCGGGTAAAGTCGATCAGGCAATCAATGTTTTTCAGGCCAGCAGCGAGATCGTCGGTAATAACAACATCGCTTGCCATGCCCACCAGTTCACCGGCAGTTTTGCCGATAACCGTGCTACCCGGCGTATCGAATGCCGCACCTAGTGCAAGCTGCTCATCCTTCAGACAAGCCTCGATCAACATGCGGCCCATACGGCCGCCGGCGCCCACAATACCAATTCGCGTTGCACTCATTGTTTAAAATCCCAACATGTCCATGGTTCGACGGAAGTAACTTGGCTCCTCACGCGGCGGCAGCGGCTTGTCGGCAGTCTCACCGCTCAGCGAACCAAGATCAATCAGACGGGTTTTTGTGGTCGGCGCGGTCAACTCGCCAACTTCAGCCACTGCAACGTCGCCTTCAACGCGCTGCAGCCGACCTTCCGCATCAAAGAAAACGGTAAATTTGCGCGACTCCACCTTGCCAGTCTGGCCATTCCGATATTGATAGACATAGTCCCAGCGCTGCTGATGGAAGATGTCAGCTATCATCGGCGTACCCAGCAGGAAACGCACCTGATCGCGGGTTTGCCCCGGCTTGAGTTGGGCAACCGCTTCCTGACTCAGCACGTTGCCTTGCTGGATGTCGATTTTGTATTCATTAATGAAGCTCGGCTTGGTCGAGCAAGCAACCAGCAGCAGGGAGCACGCTGCAGCGAGCAATAGGCGGGAACGGGGCATGCGGGTTTCCGGAGTTTCTCAAACGTCTTTGAAGCGGTATATCATACCCGAAATCACCGATTGCCCTGCCTCACCAATTTCTGGAATCTAGACAATGAGCGACCCCCAAAGCCTCAAGAACATGGGCCTGAAAGCCACCTTTCCGCGCCTGAAGATTCTTGAGCTTTTCGAGAAAAGTACCCTCCGCCACATGACGGCGGAAGACGTCTATCGCATGTTGATCGCAGAAAACATGGATATCGGGCTGGCCACGGTTTATCGCGTCCTTACCCAGTTTGAGCAGGCTGGTTTGCTTGAACGGCACTTTTTCGAGTCGGGAAAGGCTGTTTTCGAAATCAATCACGGCAAGCACCATGATCATCTGGTCTGTGTAGATTGCGGCCGAGTCGAGGAGTTTTACGACCCGGAGATTGAAAAGCGACAGAATGCCATCGCTGTCGAGCGCGGTTTTTCCATTCAAGACCACGCACTTTATCTCTACGCTCATTGCATCAAGCCGGAATGCCCGCACCGCAGCAACCCGGATCGCAAGACCCGAACACCTGATCCCAGAGAGCCCGATTGAGTGCCATCGCACTGGGGAACTGGTTTTCCTCGGCCGGGGCGACTTTTTTACTGATTGTGCTGGCCGAATTCGGCGATAAAAGCCAGCTCGTCTGCATGACCCTGGCCGCTCGCCATCGCGGCTTGCCGGTAGTCCTCGGTGCCGTTAGCGCCTTCGCCATCCTTAATCTTCTGGCTGTGCTGTTTGGCGCAGCCGTTGCTGCCTGGCTCCCGGGCTGGCTGATCACACTGGCTGTGGCAACGCTGTTTGCCGTCTTCGGTATCAGCGCGCTGCGTTACCGGGAAAAAATTGAGGACGAAGAAGTCGCAGAAAAACCCGGCCACGGCATTTTCACAACCACTTTTTTGATGATTTTCCTGGCAGAGTTTGGCGACAAAACGCAGATTGCCGTTGCCGGCATGGGGAGCACGACCCACACTGCAGCCGTCTGGCTGGGCGCCACACTAGCGCTAACGTTCACTTCGGTACTCGCCGTCATTGCCGGGCGCAAATTTTTGCACCGCTTGCCGCTTGCCTGGATACATCGGATCAGCGGCGTTTTTTTCCTGCTGCTCGCCGGACTGGCTGTAGCTCGCCTGATCCACAACGGGTTCTGATTTTTAGCCTTTTTTGTCGTTGACCGCAGCATTTCAAAAAATGCACACCAACCAACGACAATCGATGCACTAGGCGCGCAGTAACTCGCTGGCGTGCTGCAAGGTAATCTCGGTAATTTCGACGCCGCCCGGCATG
>CAYWNX010000134.1:2771-7244 GCA_964459735.1 uncultured Dechloromonas sp.
TTCCTGGATGCGACCATCGACATCGAGCGCTTGAATCGAACTCAAGGTCACGCCATCGCGCGTCGCCTTGCTAACCTGCCATTGCCAGTCGGCCTGGGCAGCGACCTGCGGTAAGTGCGTCACGCATAACACCTGACGCTCACTACCCAGTTCACGCAACAGCCGACCAACAATTTCTGCCACGCCGCCGCCAATACCGACGTCAACCTCATCGAAAATCAAAGTCGGCACACTGGCTGAACGGGAAGTCAGCACCTGGACGGCCAGACTGATCCGCGACAATTCGCCCCCCGAGGCCACTTTGGCCAAGGACTTGGCTTCATTGCCAGCCAGCCCGCCAATACGGAATTCGACCTGTTCCTGGCCGTAGACCGCACCATTTTCGATCGGTAGCAGCGCCACCTCGAAACGGCTGGAGGACAAGGCTAGTTGACGCATCACTTCGCTGACTGACCTGCCCATTTCCTCGGCCGTTCGGCGCCGTCCGGCCGACACCTCGGCGGCCTGCGTCGTGTATTCGGCACGCGCTGCTGTCAGCCGGGTTTCGAGCGCGGCCAGATCAGTGGATGCCTCCAGCGCCGCCAGCCGTTGCTGCCAGCTTTCGAGCAGACCAGGCAAGGCTTCCGGCTGAACACGATATTTTCGGGCCGCCGCCAGAACCGCTTCGATCCGTCGCTCGACGACAGCCAGACGCGCCGGATCGACATCAACGCGATCGGCGTAGCGACGCAGGGTAGAAACCGCCTCGGACAATTCAGCTTGCACCGACTGCACCAGGGCGGCGACCTCCTGCAATGCCGGATCGTATTCACCGAGGGAGTCAAGCCGGGAAGCGACACTGTCGACCTGTCGCTCGCAGGCCGCATCGTCATCAGCCAATACCGACAAGGCGAACTGTGCCCCTTCGATCAAACTGGCCGCGTGACCCAGCCGACGATGCTCGATCTCCAGTTCAGCCCATTCATCCACCGAAAAAGCCAAGGCACCCAGTTCGCGCACCTGCCATTCCAGCTGTTCACGTTCACGCAGTAAAGCATCGACCCCGTCACTGGCGGCACGCAGGCTTTGCTCGGCTTCGCGCCAGGCACGGAAAGCCACCCCAAGTTCGCGCACCCTGCCGGTCAGCCCGGCGTGAGCATCGAGCAACTGGCGCTGGGCGTCGGTGCGCAATAGCGACTGGTGCGTATGTTGGCCGTGGATATCGACCAGCCACTCGCCCACTTCGCGCAACTGTTGCACAGTTGCCGGCGAGCCGTTGATATAGGCCCGCGAACGGCCGCCGGCATCGACGACGCGACGCAGCAACAGTTCATCATCGGCATTGAAATCATTGGCGACCAGCCAGTCACGAACCGCCGGCAAGGCGCTGGCATCGAAGGTGGCAGCAACTTCCGCCTTGTCGCAGCCGGAACGGACGACACCAGCATCGGCTCGCTCGCCGAGCGTCAAAGCCAATGCATCGATCAGAATCGACTTGCCGGCCCCGGTTTCTCCGGTCAACGCGCCAAAACCGGCCAAAAACTCAAGCTCCAACCGGTCGACAATGACAAAGTTACTGAGGGTCAGGTGGCGCAACATCAAGTGCCTTTCGGGCGTTCGCTCCACTGCAGTTTTTGGCGCAGCATGGCGAAATAACTGTAACCCGGCGGATGCAGGAAGCAGATGGTGTAGTCGGAGCGCCGCAGGCGAACGCAATCGTTACGCTCCAGATCGAGCGTGACCTGGCCATCAAAGTGCACGCGCGGGTCGTCGGCATGGATGATGCGCAATTCGATGTCGGCGCTATCGTTGACGATGATCGGCCGATTGGTCAGCGAGTGCGGGCAAAGCGGAACGAGCGCGATGCCGGTCAGGGTCGGGTGCAGAATCGGCCCGCCGGAGGACAGCGCATAGGCCGTGGAGCCGGTCGGCGTCGACACAATCAGGCCATCGGAACGTAGCTTGTAGATGAATTCACCGTCGATGAAGAGCTCAAACTCAATCATTCGACCGATCGCGCCCTTGTCGATGACCGCATCGTTCAGCGCCATGTTCGAGGCAATCTCCTTGCCGTCGCGAATCACCTCGGCCGCCAGCAGCAGGCGTTTTTCCGGGGTGAACCGGCCATCCAGCAGATCGTCCATGCAGGTCAGCATGTCGTCACGGGCGATATCGGTCATGAAACCAAGCCGCCCCTGATTGACGCCCACCAGCGGCACGCCATAGCGGGCCAGTCTGCGGGCAGCATTGAGCATGGTGCCGTCGCCCCCAAGAACAATGGCGATATCGGCGTGAGCGCCAATGTCGTTGAAACCGCAGGTCACCCAGCGCGCGAGATCGACGATGCGACCAATGTGCTCTGACGTTTCGCGTTCGATAAAGACGGAAATGCCTCGCTCATGCAGGTATTCCGCCAGGCGACGCAACGACTCTGCGATCTCCAGACTATGGTATTTGCCGACCAGTGCGATGGTCTTTGGCGAGCGGTGGGATGCGAAGCCTCTGTTCATGACCTGAATTCTTGCATAAAAATGGGCAGTAGCGCCGCTCGCAGTTTTTTGTACAATGCCCTGCCATGTTGGACGAACGCTCACGCACCCTGCTCAAAGCCCTGGTTGAACATTACATTGCTGATGGTCAACCGGTGGGCTCACGGGCATTGTCGCGCTTCTCAGGCCTCGATTTGTCGCCGGCTACCATTCGCAACGTCATGGCTGACCTGGAGGAAGCCGGTTTCGTCGCCAGTCCGCATACCTCGGCCGGCCGCGTCCCAACACCGCGTGGCTACCGGCTTTTTGTCGACAACCTGCTCACCGTGCAACCGCTTGAGGCCCGCCAGTTGGGTGCGATGGAAGAAGCACTGCATGGACTGCCCTCGAAACAGATCATCGCCAGCGCCTCACAACTGCTTTCCAGCCTGACTCATTTTGCCGGCGTCGTCATCGCACCGCGCCGGGCGAGCAGCCGGATTCGCCAGATCGAGTTTCTCAGTCTGTCGGACAAACGCATTCTGCTCATCATCGTCACCACCGATGGCGACGTGCAAAACCGTATTCTGAATACCGACAAATCCTATTCCCCGGCCGAACTGGTCAGTGCGGCGAATTATTTGAACCAGAATTTTGCCGGCCTCGATTTTGAACAGATCCGCCAACACCTAGCCTGTGAAATTCAGCAACTGCGCAACGACATCACGCCACTGATGGCGCTGGCCCTGGCCGCCGGGGATGCTGCACTGTCCGAAAACGCCACGCCCTACGTCATCTCCGGCGAACGAAATCTGCTCGATGTTGAAGAACTGTCGTCAAACATGAAACGCCTGCGCGAACTGTTCGACCTCTTTGATCAACGTTCCAGCCTGATCCGTCTGCTCGACGTCTCCAACCGCGCCGAAGGTGTGCAGATCTACATCGGCGGCGAATCAGGTATTGCCACACTCGACGAGTGCAGCGTCATTGCCGCCTCTTACACGGTTGATGGTCAGGTGGTTGGCTCGGTCGGCGTCATCGGCCCGACCCGCATGGCTTACGAACGGGTGATTCCGATCGTCGACATCACCGCCAAACTGCTTTCCAGCGCCCTCTCTCACCAAAGCATCGGTAACTAATGTCCCGCTATTTCCCCGAACCGCCGCATCGGCACGGCACCGCTTCGTCCACTGCAGTCGTTTTGGTCAATCTGGGCACGCCCGATGCGCCCACGGCACCTGCCGTCAAGCGCTACCTGCGCGAGTTTCTCTCCGACCCGCGCGTCGTCGAGATACCCAAACCCATCTGGTGGCTGATTCTGAATGGCATCATTCTGAATATCCGCCCCAGGAAATCGGCCGCCAAGTACGCCACGGTCTGGATGCCCGAAGGTTCGCCCTTGCGTGTCCATACCGAACGCCAGACCAAATTGCTCAAAGGCCTGCTCGGCGAGCGCGGCCACCATCTGACAGTCACCTCAGCCATGCGCTACGGCACACCGTCGATACCGTCCGTCCTGGCCCAACTGAAGGTTGAAGGCGCGTCGCGTATCCTGCTCGTGCCGATGTACCCGCATTACTCGGCGAGCACCACCGCGACGGTGATCGACGAGGCCTCCACCTGGCTGCAGCAATCGCGCAACCAGCCCGAAATGCGCTTCGTGCGAAATTTCCATGACGACGAAGCCTATCTCGCCGCTCTCGAAAAATCGGTCCGCCGGCACTGGCAGAGCAATGGCGCCCTGGGCAAAAACGACCGCCTGCTCATGAGCTTTCATGGTCTGCCCAAGCGCAGCCTTGATCTGGGCGATCCGTATTTCTGCGAGTGCCACAAAACCGGTCGTCTTTTGGCCGAACGACTGAATTTGCCGCCTGAGCAGTTCAAGATCACTTTCCAGTCACGCTTCGGGAAAGCCACCTGGCTGCAACCCTATACCGCCCCTACCCTGCACAGTATGGGCGTCGAAGGTATCCGCCGGGTCGATGTGATCTGCCCCGGCTTTGTCGCCGACTGCCTGGAAACATTA
>CAYWNX010000135.1:0-7239 GCA_964459735.1 uncultured Dechloromonas sp.
GTGGCGATCCCGGCCTTGCGGCAACGGTGCGAGGATATTCCCGCCATTGCCCGGCATTTTGTCGTCGAGCATGGTGGCCGTCTCGGGCGCTCAGGTGTAACTCTCACGCCGGCGGCTGAGGCTTTGCTCGTGGCGCACCCCTGGCCCGGTAACGTACGTGAGTTGGAGAACGTGATCCAGCGGGCGTTGATTCTTTCTACTGGCGCGAGTATTGGGCCGGAACATTTCAACTTGCGCTCAGCCGCAAGGCCGGCGGCTGAAACTTCACCGGCGCGGCTGGCGCCAGCCGAGATTCGGCAGGTCTCAAGAGTGCCGGAGGTCGGGAATGGCACCGACAACATGAAGGGACTGGAGCGCGATCACATTCTTCGTACGCTGGCCGACGTGGGCGGTTCGCGCAAACTGGCGATTGAACGTTTGGGAATTTCCGAACGGACTTTGCGCTACAAGTTACAGCAGTATCGGGATGAGGGTTATTTCAAGGGTTGATTCTGGCCTGAAAATTGCGTGTAATTGCCCAAAGTTTAGGAGTTAAAAATGAGCACACAAGGCATCGAACAAATGTTGAGCGTGCTGCGGTCGACCGCAGCGCAGGCTACCGGTAAGGCAGCGGAAGCGACGCCCGTCGCAGGCGCGCCGGATTTTGCCCAAGTGCTGAAAAGTTCGCTCGACAAAGTGAATCAGACCCAGGTTCAAGCCACTCAGATGGCAGAAAAAATGGTCGCTGGTGATACCACCCAGAATCTGCATGAAGTCATGATCGCCCTGCAGACAGCGAGCGTTTCCTTCCAGGAGATGGTTCAGGTCCGCAACAAGATTGTCTCGGCGTATCAGGACGTGATGAACATGCAGGTTTAATCGGCCAGGCCGGAATCCCTGGCCTTGCGCTCGCGCTCAATGCGCGTGATGTAGCGTTCGATGAATGCCAGGCGGGCGCCTGGCAAATTGACAAATTCGCAGCCGATACGCAGGCTGTGCCGCCCACTTCGGTCAGACATCTCGACAGTCTTCCGAACCCGCAAATTCACTTGTATAACGCCTTCGCCGGGAATCTCCAGGCGGCATTGCTGAAACAGCGCATTGCGCTGAAAGTGTTGAGCAATCTCGGTCGGTCCGATCAGGCAAATGCCGCCGCCACTGATGTCGGAGAGCACCAATTCAAACGTTTGGGTTGTTCCTTCTTCGTCTTTTGTTGCCAGCTTGCAGTGAATTGGCTGGGCGAGTGGCGGTTCAAGGCGGAAAAATTCACGACGTTGCAGGCGCAGGATTTTCTCAGGGATGGGCGCCGACAGTACGTTTTGTCCGGCAAAACTGGCCACCGTTAGTCCCGGAAGGCGAATCTGCATTTTGACGCTGTCGAGATTGGCCACCAGGGTAATTTGCCGAGCGCTGAGAAATTCGATATTGCTTTCTTCGGCATGCTGGGGGTCAAGCAAAATAAGGCTTTTTGCCTCGTCGACCGCAACAATCGCTGTCAAAAAGAAGCGTGCGCCTTCATCAAGGTAGGCAGTGAAGAGGCTGCGCCGCTTGGCCAGGATGTTCAGGTAGAAAAGAATTTCGCGTGGGTTGCCGAGAAAAAACGGGGCAAATTCATCGCGGTGATCAATTTCGAAATCAGGAACAAGGGTGGGAATAGGCAGTTCTGCGGCAGTTGGCGTCATGCGAATGGGCTGGGAAGTTGATTTCGCGATGGTAAACCATCCGCGTGAATCAGCGGCCAGGTTTTCTTGCCAGGGGGATACTGAGGTTTGCCGCGGTAGCTAGCAGGCGACAAGCCAAGGTGATGTCGTTTATTGGTCGCGCTCAAATTCCGGGTGGCGGCAATTTTTCGCCATGTTCGATGCGATACAGCCAGGCGAGTAGTTCAGCCACGGCCATGTAGAGCTGGGCTGGAATGTGTTCGTCAATGTTCACTTGCGTTAACAAGGCGACCAATTCCGGCGATTCGTGGACGAATACCCCGTGTTCACGGGCGCGGGCGATGATCGCTTCGGCGATCAGGCCTTTACCCTTGGCAACCACGCGTGGGGCGGCATCGGTTTGGCTGTAGGCGAGGGCGATTGCCTCGCGAGCCGGGTCACTCTTTGGTTTCGCCATGCTCGACCAGCAATTGGGTGAGATTGAGGCCGGCTGATTCCATCTGGCGGCTGAGCAAGGCGCTACTTTCACGCAATCTGGCGTTGCTGCTTGCCGAATCTGTGGTCACTGTGATGTTGACCTCGCCAGCGGGATTCAGACGCAAAACTGCATTGATCCCGCCCAGCATCGGCAAGGAAAGTTTCAGTCGGGTCTGCCAGCGGGCGATGGCGTCATCGTCGGAGGAGCGGGTGCCATCGGCGTTCTCGCCAATTTCCCACTGCATCTGCTGGCCCGGCCAGATTTGACCCTGCCAAGCGTAATTTTGCGTGGCGAGGGCGTCGAGTTGCTGTTGAACGATGGGCACCAGATCTCGCGGAATCGGGTTCCCAGGTGTTGATGCTGGTTGACTGTTTTGGCTGGCGGTCAGCGTAGTTATCGTGGCTACCTTGCTGGAATCTGTGGTTTTTGGCTCAAATGTGGCGTCGACCGTAGCAATACCCTGTGGCGTTGATGGTTTTACTGCCGGTTCCTGCTTGATTCCAACACCAGTCTGGCTGGCATCAGCAGTGTTTGCTTCCATTGTGGTGTCGACCGGAGTTGGGCGCAGTCCGCTTGAAAGCTTCCCTTGTGGTTCCTGTTTCAGTGTTTCAGTCGCCAGATCACCCTCTACCCAGCGCGCCTGATGCGCCTCATAGAAAACACCACTCTTGGTCAGCGCCTCTTTCAGTATCGGCGCGAGGTTTGCAGCCTGATCAGGAAAATCATCGACTAGCGGCAAGTTGCCGTTGAGCGGAGCGGGGGCGGCGCGCTTGCCTTGATCATTGATGCCGCCGAGCAGGTCACCAATCAACTTGCCGGTCTGGCTTAGCGTCGTCGCCGACGAGTCTGCCAGTTTGCCTGCCTGTTCGCCGCTTGAACGGTTGGCGACGAAAGCCAGCGTCAGCTTGCCATCGCTTTCGGTGACTTCCAGCTCCAATGTGTCGCCAGCCTTGGCTGAAAAAGGTAGCGCCAGCGTGATGTCGCGTTGAGCGACGATGGCGCGATAAGTGCCGTTCGGCAACAGCGCCTGAATCTCCGCCAAAATCCGCTGGCCGGGGACAAGGTTGGATAAGACGTCAGCAAGCTTTTGCGCCGGCAAGACCGGCTGCGCCTGCGCATTTGTCGCCGCAAGTTGATCCGGCAGTATTTGCCGCAAGCTGCTGGCAACGTCGGGTGGGAGCATGCTGGCCGCTTAGGGTTTCAGTTCAGTGCGGGTGAGCAGCGTACTCACGCTATCCTGCCAAGGAAGTACGTAGTCGCGAACCGTTTGGTCGCAGTGCTGTATTTGCTTAATCAGTAGCGCAATGGCCTGCTGATCTCCCGGCGGCAAAGCTGCCAGCCGGGAAGTGGGCAAGCTGGCGACCAGCGTGCGGCGCTCAGCTTCAGTTTGAGTAAGTTCATCCCAAGCCTGCTCGCGCGCCAGTGCCTCCATCTTTTGGGAGAGGCTCAGCAAGTTTTCATAGCATGTCAGCAGACGCATGAATCAGGCTGCCGCCTGTTGCTTGCCCGGCGCGATCTCGGCCCAGGCCTCACGTAAACTGGACAGCAATTCTGCGACCTCGTCCAGTGTTGCAACATTGTTCTTCAGGTTGGCAAACAGCAGGCGTTGAGCCATGTATTCATAGAGCGCACCCAGTCGTTCGGCAAGGTCGCCACCGGCTTTCATATCCAGGCTGGCCAGCAAACCATTGGTAAGCAGATCGATGGCCTTGGAAATAGCCATTCCCTTTTTTTCGATATCGCCCGCATTCATGTGAATACGGGCAAGTGACACTGCGCTAATGGCACCATCGAATAGCATCAGTATCAACCGGTGCGGATCAGAAGACTCAACGGCTACTTCGACGCCAACCTTGGCGTAAGTCTCTGTGGGGCTACGCATCATGCCAAACATTATTGGATTCCCTAATTTTTGGAGGAGTAAGCACCTGGCAAATTGGCCAGTTGCTGGGTAAGGTAGGCGCTCGTGCCGTTCATGCTCGTGACCAAGGTGTCGAGCGCGGAAAACTGTTTGCGGTAACGACTTTCGATCTGGGTTAGCCGGCTTTGCAAGGCTGTTGCCCGCTTATCAAGATCGCTGATCAAGCGGGTTATACCATCGGTAGCATTAGTAATACTCCCGGTGCTGCCAATCACATTATCGATACTACTTTTGAAGGAAGAGCCAACTTTGGAAACCAGCGCCGACACACCACTAAAGTCAGCCGTGATGGCTGCTGTCAGTTTTGTTGTGTTCAGCGCCAGCGTGCCATCCTTCTGAATGGAAACGCCAATGTCGGACAATGTCTGATAAGCAGAAGTACCGCCTGCCTTGGTCTGCAACAGGTTGCGCGTCTCATTTTGAACGCTGCGCAGCGTCGCATTGCCTTGCAAGGCTCCCGCTTTTTTCGTGGTTGCATCGTAGTAACCGAGATTTTTCATGACCCCGGCAGATTCGTTATAAGCCTTGATAAAGCTGCTGACTGCAGAAACCAACTGGGTAGTGCTGTCTTTGGTAACAGTCAGGGTTGTTGGCGTACCTGAGGTGGTTTTCAGTAAACTCAGGGTGACTCCGTCGAGTGCCCCGGTGACAGTGTTGGTGCTGCTCGTGCCGGCGATGCCGTTTAACTTGTAGGCTGCATTGGTGGCGGCCTGTCCGCCTTTCGCTGCATCCTGTGACAGAACGCCGGAGCCCGCACCGGCTGGGTCGAAGTCAAAACCACCGACGCCCGACAGTTTCATCACGTTTGACAAGCCGGTCTGACTACTGCTTAGCACCAGTTGCTTACCGTTGGTACCGTCGATGATCGTGGCATTAACCCGGCCATCGGTGGCGGCGGTATTGATTGCGTCACGCACCTGCTCCAGCGTGCTGCTGGCCGCTACCGTTACATTCAGTTCGCGGGCGGCGTCGGCGGTAAAGCTGTAGGTGCCGCTGCTACCGGTCAGCGCACCAAGTTCGATTTTCAGCGTGCCACCGGCCAGCAAGCCAGCGGTTACTGCGGTTGTGCCTGCACCATCGGTGCTATCAGGGCTGGTCAGGCGATGTGATACGGCGAGGGTCGTCACTTCCAGGTTGTAGTTGCCAACTACTGCGCCGGATGCTGCCGTAGCGGTGGCAATGGTGGTGTCGGCGACAGTCGCCTTGAAGCTGGCAAACTTGTCATTGGCGCTTTGCCCGACATTCAGCACCATAAACTGAGCCGCAGTTTGCAACGAAGACAAGCCGCTCTTGAGGTTGCCAAGTGCGGAGATCCGGGCTTGATAAGTAGCTTCTTTTTTCTGCAAGGCGAGCAGTGGTTGCTGCTCAACCTCCATCAGGCTGGTGACGATGCTGTTGAGAGCGAGTCCCGAACCAGCGCCGAGAGAAGAGATAGCCATAGCGCGCCTCCGTTAGTGGGTGAGAGCGTAGTTTACGCTTTTTGCTTAACCAGCAGGCCCTTCATCTGGTCGATGGCCTTGGCAATAACCAGCATTTCCTCGGAAGGAATCTGCCGAATGACTTCCTTGGTCGCCGTGTCGATGACCTTGACAACGGTGATGCCGGTATCTTCATCCAGACTGAAGTTGATTGAATTGTTGATTGGCTTCAGAAACTCATTCACCGTTTTAGCCGCTTCTTCGACTTGCTGGCGGGTCGGTTCGGTTTTTTGCGCTTGCTCAACTGCTTGTGCGGTCTGCACTGGTGTTGTGCCGCTGTTCTGAACTGCACGCGCCTGACGCGCATCAGCCACTAAAGACTGTGCACTTGTACTGGGCAACGGGCTGTTGTTGAGAGGAGAGATATTCATGGCCAGCTCCTGGCTTTATGGACAAAGGGCGCGAGGCGTTTCCGCCACCGCGCCCGGTGTGTTACGGCCGGGCGCGGGGCCGGGCCGGGGTCAGGATTATTGCAGCAGGCTCAGCACGTTTTGCGGCACGGAGTTGGCTTGAGCCAGCATCGCAGTACCTGCCTGTTGCAGAATCTGCGCACGGGTAAGCGTGGCGGTTTCCTGAGCGAAGTCGGCATCCATGATCCGGCTGCGGGCGGCGCTCAGATTTTCCGACGAGGTTGCCAGATTGCTGACTACTGCGCTGAAACGGTTTTGCACCGCACCAAGATTGGCTCGACTTGAGTTGATGTTGGCCAAGGCGGAGTCAATGGTTGCGATGGCATTTTGTGCGCCAGCTGCAGTTTTCAGGTCGATGCTTGAGACACCTGCGCCGAAAGAGGTGGTGGCTGCCGTGTTGCCTTCAGTTAACCCAGTTAGTGCAATGTCTGCACCACCCAAAGTAATACCATCACTGCTAGATGAACTCAGGGTAATGCTGCCGCGAGTTATTGTGGCATTACTTATCTCGTTAGCGACATTAAACCCTGACGACAACAAAGTTTGCGCTGCGTTACTTCCTTTGCCACTGACCGAAATTGCTTGACCTTCGCCGGCTGAAAGTGTTAAAACGCCGCCCGCATTGGTTGCAGTTACCCCGGTTTTGCTGGTCAGCGCATTGATCGCGGCTGCAACGTTATCGCCTTGGGTGGTGATGGTGGTGCCTTTGGATACGGCACCGATATCTTGACCATTAATTGTTAGATCTCCGGCAGCCAAGGCTTTCATGGTAGCTAAAGTTGCAGCGCCCGCACCAACAATGCTTTCAGTGGCACCAGTGCCTACGCTCATGGTCAGGCCGGTGTTGGCCGTGGTGCCGGTTCCATTACCGATCAGGCTGATGTTGCGGCCGTCGGCAGCGGTTAGCGAGACTGCACCTGTCGTCGTACTGAAAGTTGCAGTGACACCACTTTGGTTGGAAACGGCATTAAAAGCAGCTGCCAGATTGGCGCCTTGGGTCGTGACGTCAGCGCCTAAGGCAACTGCACCCAGTTTGACGTTGTTTACGTAGATGTTGTCGGTTGAATCGCCTGCAATTGCTGCGGCTGTACCAGCGACGCCTGTGACTGTGGTTGCACCAGCCGTGGCCGTCACACCGGTCTGACCAGAAACCGCATTAAATGCTGCTGCCTTGGCAATTGCGCTATCGTTGCTACCTGCGGCGGAGACGCCATCTTTTTGGGTGGGGCCAATACCATAACCATTCACTGTGACACCTCCAGCCGAGATCAGGCCTTGGGTGATTTTGCCGGCAACGCTAGTGGAGGAAGAT
>CAYWNX010000136.1:0-7228 GCA_964459735.1 uncultured Dechloromonas sp.
GGGGCACGCTCGGCTTGCTCAAAGGTCACCAGCTCCCAGGACTCCTGATTGTTCAGGAGTTCGCGGGCCAACTGATTGTTCAGGGCGTGACCGCCCTTGTGCGATGAAAAGGCTGCCAGCAGGGGATGCCCAATCAGGTAAAGGTCGCCCACGGCGTCGAGGATCTTGTGTTTGACGAACTCGTCGCCGTAACGCAGGCCATCCTGGTTCAAAACACGGAATTCGTCGAGAACGATGGCATTTTCGAGACCGCCGCCCAAGGCCAGGCCGTTTTCACGCAGGTATTCGACCTCTTGCATGAAACCAAAAGTACGGGCACGGGATATTTCGTGGACATAGGACTGCTCGGCAAAATCGATTTTTGCCTTTTGTGCCGACTTGTCGATCGCCGGATGGTTGAAGACGATGGAGAACGACAGGCTGTAGCCGTCGTAAGGCTCAAAACGGGCCCACTTGTCGCCATCGCGCACTTCGATTGGCTGGGTCACGCGAATGAATTTCTTGGCGGCATTCTGCTCTTCGATACCGGCTGACTGGATCAGGAAGACGAAGGGGGAAGCCGAGCCATCGAGGATGGGCACTTCCGGCGCATCCAGATCAACCCAGGCGTTGTCGATGCCGAGACCGGCAAAGGCCGACATCAGGTGTTCAATGGTGCCCACCTTGACCCCGTCTTTTTCCAGACAGGAGCACATGCGGGTATCGCCGACCAGAAAGGCGGCAGCGGGAATATCAACGGGTTCAGGCAAATCGACACGACGGAAGACGATACCGGTATCCGGAGCAGCCGGACGCAGGGCCATATTGACCTTGACGCCACCATGCAGGCCGACGCCTGAAGCGCGGACAATTGTCTTGAGCGTGCGTTGCTTTAGCATGCAAGTACTTGAATAATCTGGGGAGCGGCGCATTGTAGCACAAGGCGCCGCCGCCCTTTTTCAGAGTAAGGCTTTGTTACTTTCAGTCGGCCTGCTTGCGCAGGAAGGCTGGAATGTCGTAACGATCAACACCGCTGTTGGCCAGCGCTTCAACGGTGACGTTGCGTTTACGCACAACGGCCGGCACGTCAAGGTGCGAGTAATCCGGCGCCGAGCCGAACGACACTGCATCATGCGTTCCCGTCGCCTGCATGACCGGGGTGTTGATGACTTCAAAAGTCTGGCGGTTGCGCGCTGCCGCCACCTGACCGAGACCCGTCGCAACAACGGTGACGCGCAGGGAGTCGCCCATCAACTCGTCGTACACGGCGCCGAAAATGATGTGGGCGTCATCGGCAGCAAAGGCCTTGACGGTGTTCATCACTTCATTGACTTCCTTCATCTTCAGACCGCCCTTGGCGGCCGTGATGTTGACCAGCACGCCCTTGGCTCCGGAGAGATTGACCCCTTCCAGCAGCGGCGAAGCAACGGCCTGTTCGGCGGCGATGCGGGCGCGATCGACACCGGCGGCAGCGGAAGAACCCATCATGGCACGACCCATTTCACCCATCACCGTGCGGACGTCTTCGAAGTCGACGTTCACCAGACCGGGGTAGGTAATGATTTCGGCAATGCCGCCGACGGCATTTTTCAGCACATCGTCAGCCGCCTTGAAGCAATCGTCGACCGCAGCGTCGTCACCCATGACGTCCATCAGTTTGTCATTGAGGATAACGATCAGCGAATCAACGTGCTTGGAAAATTCGGCGATACCGGCTTCAGCCGCCTTCATCCGCTTGTTGCCTTCAAAGCTGAACGGCTTGGTGACCACACCCACCGTCAAAATACCCATTTCGCGGGCAATTTCAGCCACTACCGGGGCCGCACCGGTGCCCGTGCCGCCACCCATGCCGGCGGTAATGAAAGCCATGTGGGCACCTTCCAGCGTTGCGCGAATTTCGTCGCGATGCGCCTGAGCGGCCTCCTGGCCTTTTTCCGGCTTGGCACCGGCGCCCAGGCCGGTTTTGCCCAGCGACAACTTGCTCGGTGCTGCGTTACGGGTCAGCGCCTGTGCATCCGTATTGGCGGCAATGAATTCGACACCATTGACGCCTTCAAGAATCATGTGCTCGATGGCATTACCACCCGCGCCACCGACCCCGAAAACCTTGATGATGGTGCCGCTCTCTTCCTTCTCGATGATCTCAAACATGATTACCTCCTCTGAAAAACCGGTCAAAAAACAAAATTAAAAATTCTTGGCAAACCAGGAACGCATGCCTTCGAAAACATCCTTCATGCCCTGCTTTTCCTTGATCTTCTGGCCCCGCTTGCGCTGCGCCTGGGCTTCCAGCAGCAAACCGAAAGCGGTCGAGAAACGCGGGCTCTGGACCACGTCGGCCAGACTGCCGGTGTATTTCGGATTACCCAGACGCACCGGCATGTGGAAGATTTCCTCACCCAGCTCGACCATGCCGGGCATGACGCTGGCCCCGCCGGTAAGCACGATGCCGGAGGAAAGCACTTCCTCGAAACCGGCCCGGCGCAGCTCGTGCTGGATCAATTCGTAAAGCTCCTCGACCCGTGGCTGAATCACATCGGCCAGGGCGCGGCGGCTCAATTTCCGGCTCGGTCGGTCGTCGACCCCAGCCACCTCCAGGCTCTGTGCAACATCGGCCAGTTGCGACAGGGCGCAACCGTAGCGGCACTTGATGTCCTCGGCTTCGCGGGTCGGCGTACGCAGTGCCATCGCGATGTCGTTGGTGATCTGGTCACCGGCAATCGGGATCACCGAGGTGTAGCGGATCGCCCCCTGGGTCCACACCGCAATATCCGTCGTGCCACCACCGATGTCGATCAGGCAGACGCCGAGATCCTTCTCATCCTCGGAAAGCACGGCGTAGCTGGAGGCCAGCGGCTGCAGCATCAGGTCATTCACTTCCAGACCGCAACGGCGGACGCACTTGACAATGTTCTGGGCGGCCGAAACGGCGCCGGTGACGATATGCGTCTTCACTTCCAGGCGCATGCCGCTCATCCCGATCGGCTCACGGATGCCGTCCTGGCCATCGATGACGAACTCCTGAGTGAGGATATGCAGGATTTCCTGATCGGCCGGAATCGGCATCGCCTTGGCGGTTTCGATGACGCGCTCGACGTCGCTCTGGGTGACTTCCTTGTCCTTGATCGCCACCATGCCATTCGAGTTGAAGCTCTTGATGTGGCTGCCGGCGATCCCGGTATAAACGTCTTTTACCTTGCAGTCGGCCATCAGCTCGACTTCCTGAACGACCCGGCTGATGGTGTGCACCGTATCCTCGATGTTCACCACGACACCTTTCTTCAGGCCGCGCGAATCCTGCGAGCCCATGCCGATCACGTTCAAATGGCCTTCCTGATTGATCTCGGCCACCAAGGCGACGATTTTCGACGTCCCGATATCCAGACCAACGACCAAATCCTTGTTATCCCTGCTCATATAGCTATTTTCCCTTCCCCTCGCCTGCGACTCGCATCGCAAAGCCGTTCGGATACCGCAAATCCACGACAGCCGGCCGTACCGCCAGCTTGGCGACCGTTTCCGGATAGACCTCGATAAATCGTTGCAAACGCACCCCCACCGGCGCTTTCGGCTGCTCGCGCCCGATGTCCACCAACATGCCGCTGGTCAGCTTCAATTGCCAGGCCAGACGCGGCGACAAGGTCAGTTGCACCGGCCGTTCGCCAATCGCCTGAAAGCTGTCGACGAACTCGCCGTAACGCTTCAATACTTCGGGCGCCGTGCCCTGCGGACCGTGGAGCAGCGGCAACGAGGCCAGCTCTTCCAGCGTCGGCATGGCGGCAAAGACTTCGCCATAGCTGTCCACCAACTCGCCAGTGCCTTCGCCCCAGCGGGCTAACGGACGATGCTCCTCGACCTTCACCTCCAGCCTGGCTGGCCAGATCCGGCGCACTTCGACTTTGCGCACCCAGGGCAGCGTTTCCAGCGTGCCGCGCACGACTTCCAGATTCAGGCTGAAGAAATTTCCTTTCAGCGCCGATGGCAATACCTGCTCCACTTCCAGTCGCCGGGTGTGGTGCAAAGGTTCGGCAAACACCACCTCGCGCACCGGCAAAGACGGCACGCGCACCAGCCAGACTGCAGCGGCAGCCAGCAACGCGGCCGCGGCTGCCAGAATCAGCAGGTCGGCAAGCGCGTTCAGCAGGTGCGGTTTGTTCCACATTCATCGGCTCAGTCGTTGGTCGCCAGTTCGAGCACGCGGCGCACCAGCGCCGGGTATTCCATGCCGGCCACCCGCGCCGCCATCGGCACCAATGAGTGATCGGTCATGCCGGGAGCCGTATTCACTTCAAGGTAATAGTGATTACCGGCCTCGTCCATCAAAAAATCGACCCGCCCCCAGCCTCGGCCACCGAGGATGCGGAAGGCTTCGAGCGCGCCCTTGCGGATTTCTGCCTCCTTCGCTTCCGACAGACCGCAGGGACAGAGGTAACGCGTGTCGTCGCGGTTGTACTTGGCCTCGTAGTCGTACCAGTCGGTCGCCGGTTCGATCTTGATGATCGGCAGGGCCACCATGTCATCGCCGCGGCCGATGATGCCGACCGTGTATTCGCCGCCCATCACGCCTTTTTCGGCGATTACCAGCGGATCGTATTTAGCCGCTTCGGCATAGGCCAGGTGCAGCGTTTCGCGCTCCTTGACCTTGCTGATGCCGATCGATGAACCTTCGTGTGCCGGCTTGACGAAGATCGGCAGACCGAGCTCCTCTTCAACCTCGGCAAAATCCGAATCAGCAGTAAGTAGCGCGTAGTCCGGCACCGGCAGGCCGGCGGCTTGCCAAAGCAGCTTGGTCCGGAATTTATCCATGCCGAGGGCCGAGGCCATGACGCCGGAACCGGTGTAAGGAATATGCATCAATTCCAGCGCCCCCTGGATCGTGCCGTCTTCACCGTGGCGACCGTGCAGCGCGATGAAGGCGCGGTCGTAGCCCTTGAGGGCGTCGAGCGCTTGCTCGGCCGGATCGAAAGCGTGAGCATCGATGCCCTGCCCTTGCAGCGCCGCGAGCACGCGCGAACCGCTCTTGAGGGAAACTTCGCGCTCGGCGGAGGTGCCGCCGAAGAGGACTGCGACTTTACCGAAACCGCTCATTTCAACTCCACCACTTTACCCGGCACGGCACCGATCGAACCGGCACCCATGCACAACACCACGTCGCCAGCACGGGCGACATCCATAATCGTTTGCGGCATGGCCGCGATGTCTTCGACGAACACCGGTTCGACTTTGCCAACCACGCGCAAGGCACGGGCCAGTGAACGGCTATCGGCGGCGACAATCGGCGCCTCGCCGGCGGCATAGATTTCGGCCAATAAAAGGGCGTCGACCGTGGAAAGCACCTTGATGAAGTCTTCGAAACAGTCGCGGGTCCGCGTGTAGCGATGCGGCTGGAAAGCCAGCAGCAGGCGACGACCGGGGAAGGCGCCGCGGGCAGCAGCCAGCGTCGCCGCCATTTCGACCGGGTGATGGCCGTAGTCGTCGACCAGCGTGAAGCTGCCGCCGGATGGCAAGGCCACTTCGCCGTAACGCTGGAAGCGGCGATCGACGCCCGTGAACTCGGCCAGCGCCTTGATGATCGCGGCGTCGGAAACCTGCACTTCGGTGGCGACGGCAATGGCCGCCAGCGCATTCAGCACGTTGTGCAGTCCCGGCAGGTTAAGCGTGATCGGCAGACGCGACACCGAGCCATTGATGCGGACGCAATCGAAGCGCATTTGGCCGTCGGCGGCGACAATGTTCTCGGCGTAGAAATTGCACCCCGGCGTCAGGCCGTAAGTAACGATCTGCTTCGGGACGCGCGGCATGATGTCGCGGACATTCGGATCGTCGGCGCAAAGCACGGCAACACCATAAAACGGCAGGCGACTGAGGAAATCGACAAAAGCGCCTTTCAGCCGTTCGAAGTCATGGCCGTAGGTTTCCATATGGTCGGCGTCGATATTGGTAACGACTGAAATGACCGGCGACAGGAAAAGGAAAGAGGCGTCGGATTCGTCAGCTTCGGCCACCAGAAAATCGCCGCTGCCAAGACGGGCATTGGCTCCGGCGGCATTCAGGCGGCCGCCGATGACGAAAGTCGGATCAACGCCGCCTTCGGCCAGGATGCTGGTCACCAGGCTGGTCGTCGTCGTCTTGCCATGCGTACCAGCGATGGCGATGCCGTGCTTCAGACGCATCAGCTCGGCCAGCATCTGGGCGCGGGGCACGACCGGAATATGACGTTCACGGGCGGCGACGACTTCCGGGTTGTCACCCTTGACCGCCGTCGAAACCACCACGGCATCAGCCCCGGCGATATTTTCGGCGGCATGGCCGAACATGACCTTGATCCCCTCGCCTTCGAGACGGCGGGTCGTTGCGCTCGCCGACAGATCGGAGCCGGTCACCGTGTAATCGAGGTGCACCAGCACTTCGGCGATGCCGCTCATGCCGGAACCGCCGACCCCGACAAAGTGGATGTGTTTGACTTTATGTTTCATTTGGCGATCTCCGCGCAGATATTCGCCACTTCTTCGGTGGCATCAGGCTTGGCCAGACTGCGGGCCTTTTCGGCCATTTCCAGCAGTTGACCGCGGCTGTAGTTCCGGATCAGCGCAATGGCCTCCGGGGTCAGGTCGGTTTGTGGCAGCAGGAAGGCGCCGCCGGCATTGACCAAAAATTTGGCATTGCCGGTCTGATGGTCATCCACCGCATGCGGGAAAGGCACCAGAATGCTCGCCACACCGGCTGCCGCCAGTTCGGCTACGGTCAACGCGCCGGAACGGCAAATAACCAGATCGGCCCATTCGTAGGCGCCGGCCATGTCTTCGATGAAGGAGACGCAATGCGCCTGGACGCCCACAGCGGCATAGTTGGCCTTCAGTGCCTCGATATGTTTTTCGCCGGCCTGATGGACAATCTGCGGCTGCTCGTCTTCCGCCAGCAGGGCCATTCCCTTGGGAACCATTTCATTCAGCACCTGGGCCCCGAGGCTGCCGCCAATGACCAGCAAGTGCAGGGCGCCGGTGCGTTCGGCGAAACGCTCGGCCGGCGGGGCAATTTTCGCGATTTCCGGACGCACCGGATTGCCGACCCAGACGCCTTTTTTCAGAACTTCCGGGAAGCCGGTAGCAATCTGGTCGGCAATGCCGGCCAGCACGCGATTGGCCAGCCCGGCCACCGAATTCTGTTCATGTACGACCAGCGGCCTGCCGAGCAGCGAAGCCATCATGCCGCCGGGGAAAGTGATGTAGCCGCCCATGCCGACCACGAC
>CAYWNX010000137.1:0-7209 GCA_964459735.1 uncultured Dechloromonas sp.
GCACGCCGTCGCTGACGCTGCTCCAGTTGGCGCTGTTGCATCTGGCCAACCGGGCGCCATCGCCTTTCTCCTATCGGCCGGCCCTCGGCCTGCTGCTCTTTGCCGCACTGTTCTACCCGGCGGCGCTGGGTTGGGGCGCCTTCGACCCTTACGCCTTGGGCTACCAGCCCTGGCCGCTGATTGCCGCGTCGGTTCCGCTGGCCGGGGCGCTGTGGTGGCAGCGGCAGGACACCTGGCTGATCATCCTCGCCGTCGATCTCGCCGCTTACGCGACCGGGGTTTTTGCCAACCTGTGGGATGTGCTGTTCGACCCGCTGCTGGTCTTGCTGGCGCTGATCGTTGTCGGGCGCAGGGCTTTGGCCCGTTTTATCGCGTCAAGGATTCGCTGATCAACTTGCGAATATTGCCGGCCTCGAAAGGCTTGTCACAAATGGCCGAAACCCCGGCCCGCTCGACGGCGGCCAGGCGACCCATGTTCTGCTCGCTGGTCACCATCAGCACCGGCACACTGCTCTGCCAGCTTTGCGTGCGGATATATTCGGTCAGTTCGCGGCCGTCCATCTCCGGCATGTTGTAGTCGGTAATCACCAGATCGACCGTCGTATCCTGCAACAGGGCGACCGCCTCCTTGCCATTGACCGCCTCGGTAATGCGCTCGATGCCGAGTTCTTTCAGCAAGCGGCGCAGGTGCTTGCGTGAGGCAGCGCTGTCGTCGACGACCAGCACGCGCAGATCCTCGATTTCCGCCATATCGCCCTCTTCCGGCGGGTTCAGGTAATCGGCAGCGGCATAGAGCGCGCGGGAAAGCTGCTGCTCGTTGAAAGGCTTGGCGACAATGCTGCAAGCGCCCGACTGGCGTACCAGATCCAGCACCTGCGGCCGCGTTTCGCTGGAAACCAGGATAAAGGGCACGGGTTCGAGTGCCTCGTCCTCGCGCATCGCCGCCACCAGTTCGGTACCCAGCATGTCCGGCAGATAGAGGCTGCTGATTACCACCAAACCGTGACCCCCGGCTTCGGCCAGCGCCGCCAGCGCGGCGTCGCCTCTTTCCAACACCTTGACCTGGCGCACGCCCTGATGCTGCAGCATGCGGCTGACCAACCCGGCCTGCATGTGGGAAGGTTCAACCAGAAGAACCGAAAGATCTGCCAGCGAAATCGTCAGGGCCATGCGTTAACTCCAAAAATGCGCGGGAATGAAGGCACTATAACAGCGCGGTGGCAGCTTGAAATGTAGCGTCCATCCGCAGGTGATGGGCGACTTCCTCGATTTCCATTTTTTTCTCGCCGGGGCCAATGCTGCCATCCGCAAGCTCGGGCAGCCGGCAAAATCCTGAGTCCGTGCTTGCCGTTATGGTCCGAACCATTCGGCAGGGCGCCTTCAGTGCTCGACCTTCCCTCGCCCAAGCTTGATTTGCCCGCGCTTGACCTTGCTTTCCAGCCGGCGTTTTTGCGAACCGTAAGTCGGCTTGGTTGGCCGGCGCTGGCGGGGTACGACGGCGACGCTATCGACCAGCGCCTGCAAGCGGCGCAAGGCCTCTTCCCGGTTCTGCTCCTGGCTGCGAAATTCCTGCGCCTTGATGATCAGCACACCGTCCTTGGTAATGCGCTGATCGTTCAGATGCAGCAAACGCTCCCTGATGGCATCCGGCAAGGATGAAGTAGCGATATTGAAGCGCAGGTGGATGGCGCTGGAAACCTTGTTGACGTTCTGACCACCCGCCCCCTGGGCGCGCATGGCGGTGATTTCCACCTCGCTCAACGGAATCTCGACCGAGCGCGGGTTTAGCGGCATGCGAGACGCCTGCGAATTTGGGCTTTTTTTGGCGTTAACCGTGGGATCAGCCCTTGCTTCCATGGTCGCAGCAGCATTGGGTAAAGCATCGGGCCTTACCCGGCTTCCGCCCATTCGATGATGGCGCGCCATTGCTCCAGATCGCGCTCGGCCCGCGAGGGCGGCAAATCGAAGATGGTCATCCCGGCGCCGGCAGCCTGCACGTAGACCTGGGTATCGCGCAGATAAGTCAGCACCGGCAGGTCGAAAGTGGCGAAGAAACGCTCCAGCTCGGCTGCCGCCCGGGTCCGGGCATCGACCCGCATGCCGATCACCGCCACGTCCGCCTTGCCCTTGCGCACGGCTTTTTCGGAAAGCAGCGCATCGAGAAAATGGCGCGTCGCCCGCATGTCGAACATCGAGGGCTGGACCGGGACGATGACGCGCGTCGACAGCTTCAAGACCTTGTCGAGCATCTTGCCGTGCAGGCCAGCCGGCGTATCGAGCACGACATGACTGCTGCTCTTGGGTGGCCGCGAAACGTTGTCGGGGCCGATTTCCCAGGTATCGATGCTGGGCAGCTCGAAGGGCCGGATGGCCAACCATTCGCGTGAAGACTGTTGGCGGTCGATGTCGCCCAGCATCACTTCATGGCGTTTCGAGGCAAAGTAGCCGGCCAGATTGGTCGCCAGCGTGCTTTTACCGGAGCCGCCCTTGGGATTGGCGACGAGAAAGGCTTTCATGCCTGTGTCTCCCGTTTGTCGAGGATGTGCCGCACCAGATTGACGTGTTCGCGCAGCGTATAGACCAGATCGGTGAAAGCGAGCGGCACATGCAGTTGTGCCGCCTCCTCATCGAGGGCGTCCAGACGACTGCGGTAGTCGCTCAGCTTGACCGGGTCGTAATGGTTCTTGAGGTCATCCTCGAGGTATTTCAGCTCGCCATAACAACGGAAAACCTTGGCCCGGACGCGCCAGGTATAGATCGCCGGGGCAATCTTGAGCAATGGAATGAGCAGCGCGATGATCGGGACGAGCAGCACAATCAGACGATCAACCAGCACCGCCAGCCAGAAAGGCAAATAGCGCTGCAGGAACGGTGGACCGGATTTGAAGTAGCGCGCCGCTTCGGGCGAGAGCGGCAACATCTGATCCTTGTAGGCGGGAAATTCGCCAACATCCTGGAAGAAACCCGACTTGCCATGCACTTCACTGGCCACTTGCAGCAACAGGGATTGCAAGGCCGGATGCAGGTCATCACGGATGATCAGATTGGCGGTGGGCGCCAGCAACTTGACGTCTTCGGGCGGGAAATCGCGAACCAGATCGGCCACGCCATGCGGAAAGGTAAGCTTGGTCAAGAAAGGAAAGCGCCGCTGATAGGCGCTGGCCTGGGCAAAACTCATTACCTTGACGCCCGGCGAACGTAACAGGACCTGGACAACGGGTGCCTTTTCGGCGGCAATGATGAAGGCGGCATCAATCCGCCCCTGTTGCAGCTCTTCGGCGGCGAGCAAGCCGGCAAGCGGCACCAGATGCCCGCCATTCTGGATTTCATTGGCGCTCAACATCTGCTCGGCCAGCTGGCGTACCCCCGAACCTTCCTGACCAATGGCGATGCGCTTACCGCGCAAGTCGGTCAGGCGGGTCAACGGCTTGTCACCGCGATAAAAAACCCATACCGGTTCGTAAAACACGCTGCCGAGGGAAAGCAGGCCGCTCTCGTCCGCCGCTTCCTCATCTGACCGGGGCTCGACCACACCGCCCTGGACAAAGGCAATCTGCGCCTCATCATTTTTCAGGCGTGCCAGATTTTCCAGCGAACCGGCCGAGGTTTTTACTTCCAGCGCAATCCCGTTCCTGGCCAGAATCGCCGCGTAACGATTGGCAAACTGATAATAGGCGCCGCTTTCGCCGCCGGTGGTGATGGTAATTTTGGTGGGCGGCGCCGGCTTGACGAACTGGTATGCAACGACAAAGCCGAGGCCGACAATCAGGAATATCCACCAGGCCGTGGCGAACAGGTCGCGTAGCGAGAGCAGTCCAGCCTTGATCTTGGCCATCATGGAAGGAGGATGGTTGATCCCGTGGTCTTGCGCGCTTCCAGATCACGGTGCGCCTGCGCCGCTTCGGCCAGCGGATAGGTCTGATTGATTTCAATCCGCACTTTTCCAGCAGCGACCACTTCGAACAACTCGGCGCCCAGCGCTTCAAGATCGGCGCGCTTGGCGGTGTAGTTCATCAGTGTCGGGCGGGTGACGAAAAGCGAGCCCTTTTGCGAGAGCAATAGCAGATCGAGCGACGGTACCGGGCCGGAAGCATTGCCGTAAGTCACCATCATGCCCATCGGCCGCAGGCTGTCGAGCGAGCCCATGAAAGTATCCTTGCCGACGCCGTCATAGACCACCGCGACGCCTTCGCCACCAGTAATCTCGCGCACCCGCTGGACAAAATCCTCGCTGCTGTAATTGATCACGTGGTCGCAGCCGTGCGCCCTGGCCAGTTCCCCCTTGGCGGCAGAACCGACCGTGCCGATCACCGTCGCCCCCAGCGCCTTGGCCCACTGGCAGGCAATCAGGCCAACGCCGCCGGCTGCGGCGTGGATCAGCACGGCATCGCCCGGCTGCACGCGGTAGGTTTTGCGCAGCAGGTAGGCCGCGGTTAGCCCCTGCAACATCATTGCCGCCGCGGTATTGAAAGCGATGCTTTCGGGCAGCTTGAGCAGGCGATGCGCCGGAAGGTTACGCACCTCGGCATACGCGCCAACCGGGCCGCCGGCATAAGCCACACGGTCACCCACCCTGACCTCGCTGACGCCCTCGCCCACCGCCTCGACGACGCCCGCCCCTTCGAGGCCAATACCCGACGGTAGCGGCATGGGATAAAGGCCGGTGCGATGATAGGTGTCAATGAAATTGAGGCCAACGGCATAATGGCGCACCGTCGTTTCGCCGGCGGCGGGGGGTAGAACCACGACCTCCTCCCAGCGCAACACGTCGGGGCCGCCGGTCTGGTGAATGCGAATGGCGTGGGTCATGGCGGTCTCCTGTTAAGCCTTGGCTAATAAATTGTCGAGTTGCTGAGCGTATCATTTCCGCATGATTTCAATCCACCGCATCGTTCTCCGCCGCCTCGTCCTGGCCTGGCTCGCTGTCTCCCTGCTTGCCGGCGGACTGACTTATTACATTGAACTCGAGAAGATCGACGATGCCGTGGTCGAACTGGCCGCCAGCGAAGCGAGACATTTCGCACCGGAGGGTCTGGATAGCGGCAAACGCTCCACCGAGGAGCTACGCATCCTGCGGGAAAAGGCCAGCGAATTCGTTAAACGCAATTTCGTTGTCATTGAAATTTACGATCGCGACGAAAAACGCTTTCTGGAAGTCGTCAATCCGAAATATGAGCACATTGAAACGGAACTTAAACGCTTCAAACACCACTTCCCGCACGACACGAGCAGTCACTATGAAAAATTTGTCGTTGGCGAAGATACCGTGGTCCAGGTTCTGGTGCCACTACCCAGCAAGCTCGGTGGCAATGCAGGTTTTTTTGAGGGTGTTTTCGTTGTTGACCGCAGCACAATCGCTGAATTCCGCACCCAGCTCTGGCGCACGCTGGCTGCGGTTTTGTTTGCCGTACTCGCCACCACCATCCTCCTTTACCCGGTAATCATTTCGCTCAACCGGGATGTCCTGCGCTTCTCGCGCGAAGTCCTCAAGGGCAATCTGGAAACAGCCTCGGTACTCGGTGCCGCGATCGCCAAACGCGACTCGGACACCGGCGAACACAATTTTCGCGTCACGCTGTATGCCATCCAGCTCGGCGAAAGGGTTGGCCTGCCGGCAATTCAAATACGCCAGCTGATTCTTGGCGCCTTCCTGCACGATGTCGGGAAAATCGGCATCAGTGACAATATTTTGCTCAAACCCGGCAAGTTGACCGCAGAAGAATTTGCCATCATGCGCACCCATGTGGCACTCGGTGTGGACATCATCAATCAGTCCGAATGGCTGCAAGGCGCCCGCGAGGTCATCGAAGGCCACCATGAAAAATTCGACGGCTCGGGCTATCCTCACGGGCTGAAAAGCGAGGGCATTCCACTGGCGGCGCGGATTTTCGCGATTGTCGATGTTTTCGACGCCTTGACGTCACGCCGCCCCTACAAGGCGCCAATGCCACTTGAGCAGGCACTCGCTATCATCGTCAAGGATGCCGGCAGCCATTTCGACCCGCAACTGGTCAATCAGTTTGTCGGCATCGCACCCACCCTTCATCGGCAAATCGGGCAAGCCAGCGAAAGCGAGTTGCAAGCCAGCATGCTCAAACAAGCGACCGACTATTTTCTGCAGACCTCGACTCAGGCCAAGTCGCCCACAGGCGCTTAATCCGGCATTAGCCTGGCTATTCCAGCGCCAGCCCACTCAAGGCGCTGTGGCAGCCGCGAGAAAATCGCCTTTTTTCCCAGTTGACCGTACGACCAGCGCTTGTTTCTATGGTCCTAGGGCCAGCCGTTGATGTCATGGTCACAGCATTCAGTAGAGACTCATCGGCGAAGCAAGCCTCCTTGGCATTCATCCGTTATCGCGTGTAAAAGCCAACACCGACCAGGTACTCGCCCACTTTGCGGAACAGGGTGTGCTTGTTTTCCACCTTGCGCGTCACCGGGTTGCGCCAGGCGTAGTCGAGCTCGCCGCGGTCCTTGTCCTTGAGGGTGTCGACCATCTGGCGAATGATCGGCTGGCCGTTGGGATCGGTCAGCGCATAGCCATCGCTGCCCAGCAGACGCGGAGTAACGCCGTGGGCGCGGAATTTTCCATCAGCGAGGCCAACCACGAAAACGTAGAGGTCGTCTTCAATGTAGCCACCATTGAGGTCATTGAAAGCGGCGATGGCCTTGTCCGGATCGGTTTGCACCGCCGTCACGGCACGTTCCAGCATCGCCCCGGCCTGCTCGGCAGAGGCCCGCGGAATGTAATAGCCGACGGCGATCAGGCGCTCCCCTACCTTATGAAAATAGGTGACTTTACGTTCCGGCTTGTGGTGGAGCCGGTTGAGCCAGCGGTATTCGATTACCCCGGTATCGCTCGTCGTCGCCTTTTCAAGCATGTCCCAGAAAAACGGGGTGCCGAAGGCATCGCGCATATTCTTGACCTTGCGACCAATCAAGGCCGCCGAGGAACCGCCACTGGCCAGCATCACGCCATCGGTGCCCAGCACATAGACGTAGAGTTCGCCATCGACGAATTCAGTCGGACTATTGAAGGCCGCAAACGCCGCATCGCCCTCTTGCCGGTAAAGCGCCACTGCTCGCGCCAGCATCGCCTGGGCCCGCTGGGCATCAGCGGCACTTGCCGCACCGCCCGGGACCGGCGCTGACGGCTCAGCCTGGGCGCCCGGCAATGCCAGTACCAAGGCCGTCCATACCGCTGCCCGAAGG
>CAYWNX010000138.1:0-7152 GCA_964459735.1 uncultured Dechloromonas sp.
AACTTGATCAGCACCACGTTGTTGACCAGCGCGGTGGAGAGTAACAGGAGGATTATTTCGCTCATGGCAGTCGGGTTTCCTTTTTACGGTTACCTCATCGCACAAGGCGTGCCAAATCCACCTCATACCCCGCAAACCCGCATCAATGCACGATCCTGCGGTCAACGCACCAAAGCAGGGCAAAAACCGGGGCCGCCAATGTCGCAAACACGACAGCCTTTTCGTCGCATTTGCCCCGAAAACGTGACAGCAAGCCGCCTTCGCCCGGCCATTCAGCCAAAGGCACGGAAGCTGCTAGAGCTAGGCAATACGATCTATCCAGACCACCCTACAAAGTATTAATCAGGAGCAAACATGTCGGCTCTCACCCCTACCCAGGCACCGACCGTTCAGCAAAAACAGGAACTGCCCACCGAAGCCTATCGTCAGGCGGTGGATCAGGCCGATCTGGCCATTTCGATTACCGATGCCAAGGCCAACATCCTGTTTGCCAACGAGGCCTTTACCCGCGTCACCGGCTACGCGCGGGATGAAATTGTCGGCAAGAACGAATCCGTGCTCTCCAACCACACCACGCCGGATGACCTTTACCTGACGATGTGGGATGAACTCTTGGCGCAACGGCCGTGGTCGGGCAGATTGCTCAACCGCAGGAAGGACGGCGATCTTTATCTGGCCGAACTGACCATCTCGCCCGTCGTCGATAGCCGGGGCAAGACAACGCACTTCCTCGGCATGCACCGCGACATCACCGAGTTGCACCGCCTTGAGCGCCTGGTTCGCAACCAGAAGAAACTGATCGAATCGGTGATCGATGCGGCGCCGATCGCATTCGCCCTGCTCGACCAGACTGGTCGCGTCATTCTCGACAATCAGGAGTACAAAAAGCTGGTCAGCGATATGCAAGTCAAGGAACCGGCGCATACCCTGCTCGACAGCCTCTCCCCGACGTGGTCCGAGCGCCTGGCCAGCAGCCCTGAAACCTGCGCCTTTGCCAATCGGGAAGCTCGCATCGATCGTCCGGCCGGCCGCGCCCGCTGGCTCTCGGTGACGGCTTCGGTCATCGACATGCATGGCGATTGCGCCGACAGCTATTTCTGCCAGGGCGGACAACCCGGCATGCTGCTGGTCATTTCCGACGTGACCAACCTGCGCGATGAGCAGGAGCGCGCCCGCGCCGCTGCCCAGCAAGCCGTACTGGCTGACGAAGAACGCACCGCCGCGATCCGCGAAGGCCTCTCGGCCGCAATTTTCCGGCTTGAAGAACCGATGAACATCATGGCTTCGGCTGCCGGCGTGCTGCAACGCCGCGACCCGGCCAGCGCCGGCGTGCTGCAACAGGCGCTGGCGGCCAGCCGCGAACATCTGGAAGCCTTGCGTCAGGTCATTCCGCAAAGCCCGCAGGAGATCGTCGTCAGCGTCAATCTCAACGAAATCCTGCGCGATGTGCTGGAAATCTGCACGCCCCGGCTGCTCGGCGCCGGGGTCGTGGTCGACTGGCAGCCGGCGATCACCCTCCCCGCCATCAACGGCCGCCCGCTGCAACTGCGCATGCTGTTCAAGGCCTTGCTCGAGAACGCGGTTGAGGCAATGAATATCAAGGGCTGGAAGCGCCGCGAATTAAGCCTGAAAAGCACGGTTGACCGCGACTGCATCGTGATTGCCATCAGCGATAGCGGCCCGGGCATCCCGCCGGAGTGGCGGCACAAGGCATTCGAGCCTTTCTTCACGGCGAAAAACGGTAGCGGCCGCCACATCGGCACCGGCCTGTCGCGCGCCCAACAAGTGGTGGCCGACCACGGCGGGATCATCGATCTGGAGGAAAGCCCGAGCGGCGGTTGTGCAGCGATCGTCGAATTTCGCCTTGACGGCGACCCAATCTAAAAAAAAAGCCACCGAGAACAGCATGCACGAACACCCCATCCATTCGGTTTCAAGCGATAACTGCCCGCCAGCCGGCGGCTTCTGTCGAACGCACGAGCTGAACATCCTGAATCTTGCGGCGCTCTATGCCGTCAGCCGGGTATTAAGCCGTTCGCTCGCCTTCAACGAAAGCCTGCGTGAAGTGTTGCGCGTGCTGCACGACGAGGCCAGCCTGAGTTGCGGCATGATCGGCGTCGTCGATCCGCAAACCGGCAACCTGAGCGCCCACGCCGTGCACCATCCGGCCGGGATCAGCGATGTGCAGTACCAGCCGGGCGAAGGCATTCTCGGCCTGATGCTGGAAAAACCGCGTACCGTGATGCTGACCCGCGTCGCCGACGAACCGCGCTTTCTCAACCGGCTCGGCATCTACCAGCCGGAATTGCCCTTCATCGCCGTACCGATCAAGGTCGGCGGCAGTTTGCAGGGCATCCTCGCGGTTCAGCCGGAAGCACCGGATGACGGTCTGCTCGAAGAACGGGCGCAGTTCGTCGAAATGGTCGCCAACCTGATCGGCCAGAGCCTGCGCCTGTCGCTCGAAGTCGAGCAGGAAAAATCGACCCTGCTCGAAGAGCGCGACCTGCTGCGCCGCACCGTCCGCCACCAGTTCGGCTTCGACAGCATGGTCGGGCGCTCGGCGGTGATGCGCCGGGTTTTCGATCAGGCCCGGCTAGTCGCCAAGTGGAACACCACCGTGCTGATCCGCGGCGAAACCGGCACCGGCAAGGAACTGATCGCCAACGCCATCCACTACAACTCGCCGCGCGCCCGCAATGCGATGGTTCGCCTGAACTGCGCCGCGCTGCCCGAGAACCTGCTCGAATCCGAACTCTTCGGCCACGAGCGCGGCGCCTTCACCGGTGCCGTCGAATCGCGCAAGGGACGTTTCGAGCAGGCGCACGGCGGCACCCTCTTCCTCGACGAAATCGGCGAAGTCTCGGCCCCCTTCCAGGCCAAGCTGCTGCGGATTTTGCAGGAAGGCGAATTCGAGCGGGTCGGCGGCAGCCGGACGATCAAGGTCGACGTGCGGATCATCGCCGCCACGCACCGCGATCTGGAAACCGCCGTCGATATGGGCGATTTCCGCGAGGATCTGTTCTACCGCCTCAACGTCATGCCGATTTTTCTACCACCGCTGCGCGAGCGCATCGAAGACATTCCGGAAATCGCCCGCCACCTGCTGACCAAGATCGGCAACGACCAGAAGCGCAAACTCAGCCTGACCGACATGGCCCAGCGCCGGCTGGCCAACCACGCCTGGCCGGGCAATGTGTGCGAACTGGAAAATTGCCTCGAACGCGCCGCCGTCCTCTCCGAAGAAGGCAAGATCGACGTCGATCTGATCCGCTTCCCCAGTGCCCGCGAGCGCCCGCCGCCCAAACCGCAGCACCCGATGGCACCGGCCGCCTCCCAAGGGGACTTCCTGCGCCGCGAAGCAAGTCCGCTGGCGGGACGGGGCGCGGTCAACCCGGTTTTTAACCCGAATTTTGCCCCGGACAACGAAGTGGATATCGACGACCCGAACCTTTCGGAAAAGGAACGCGTCATTGCCGCGCTGGAACAGGCCGGCTGGGTCCAGGCCAAGGCAGCACGCATCCTCGGCATGACGCCGCGGCAGATTGCTTACCGGATACAGACGCTGAATATCGAAGTCAAACAGTTTTAGGGTCGCCACCAAAGGCTTGAACGTTAAAAGTTCTCGCCTGTTTCGGAATTTTCCAGGGAAACGGAACTCAAATCTTTTGTTGGTGCGAGTTCCAGTCGATCAACGCCACGCCGTTGAAGCGTGGTTCCTGGCCGGTGGTTTATTTTCGTGACTTCCCAGACGACCAGGGGAAGTTGAGGCCGTAAACAATGGCCGATTCACTGTCGATTCAGCCAGTTGTACTTTCCCGTCTGACGGGCATTTCCTCGGTCGCCTTTCAGCGATTGACGGCCAGCACGGCGACGCCCGTCTCGTCGATTTTCAGCGCTACCTCAAATGCTGTCGAGTTGTCGGGGAGCGGGCAGTTGTTATCTGCGGTTTCTTCGTTCCGCACCCGGCTTGAAGCGTTGCAGGCAAATGCTGTCGACAGCAGCCCAAGCGGCGTCGCCAGGACGGCACAGGACTTGGTCGATGAGTTCAACAGCCTGCAAGGCAACACCGCCAGTTTGCAAACCATTGTCACTGCGTTGTCAGGCGACACGCTCACCACCCAGCTTTCCCGGACCCTGAGCGAGCTCGTCACGGCATCGCTCACCGGCGACAGTGAAACCCTGAGCAGACTGCAAAGTATCGGCATCAATCTTCAGTCCACCCCGGCACCGACCGGCACCTTCTTTACCCTGAGCGTTGATCCGAACCAGTTGACTGCGGCAATCAGTAGCGACCCCGTCGGCACCCAGGCCGCGCTGACCGGAGCAATCCAGTCGTTCATCGAACTTGCCACCGAATTCGAGTCACAGGTCGTCAGCACGACAGTCAACCTGGCTAATCTGACCCAGCTGGGTGTCACAGCACCATCGCAGATCGATCTGAGTAGCGTATTGGGCCTGCCGACCAATTCAACCGCCCAGGGGATCGGGGTTGCTACTGATCTATTGCAGAATCTGGACGCTGACACCGTCCTGAATGCAATCCAGTTGACTGACCTTGATCTGGCCGCCCTCGGACTGGATGCCGACACCATCCTGGCGGAGGACAGTGTGATTCGCGGGGCACTGGTCGCTGCCCTGCTGACGCCGGACAATCCGGCGACCATCACAGAAACTCTGCCCGCAAGCGAAAGCGTCGGCACCGACACTCAATTTGCTGGCACCTCAACGCCCACCTTCACGCCCACCACGAGTACGACATCAGCCACTACGCCAAGCATCGAAACAGCCGTCGCCGCGCCTCAAGCCATCGCCGTCACGACCACAACTGCCAGCACCAACAACCCGGCAGCGACGAGCGCAGCACTGGCGGCCGACGTACTGGCGGCCGAACGCCGAGCCGCCGAGGCGGCACAGGCGCTCCAGACCCTGTTGGCCGACCCCGCTCTGCGCGCCATCAGAAATCACTTCGATCCGGCCTACTCGGCGCTCATCGCCGCTTCCCACCTGAGCGATTTCATCTCGCCCGGCCCGGTACTCGATCCGAAGGCCCTCCTGACCGACGACGTTGCCCCGGTCTCGCCTGTCACCATGGCGCGCGCCATTGCCTACTACAACGAAACATCCGGGGCAAAGGAATTGATTTCGCTCCGCTGATCAGGCGTTTGTCACAAACACGACAAGCCAGTACCAGACCAAGCACCTGAATCCATTGGGTTTACACCTGGCATTACCCTTGCAATAGCTTAATCATCGACAAGGAGCTCTTCATGCCAAAACCCAGGAAACACGTTCTCGTCTGCGTTCAGGGGCGCCCAGCCGGACACCCGCGCAGCTCCTGCCAGGACAAAGGCTGCGGCAGCATCTGGCAGAAGTTTTCGGATGAATTCACCGCCCGCAACCTGTGGGCCTCCGGCTTTCAGCTGACCAATACCGGCTGCCTCGGCCCCTGCCACCTCGGCCCGAGCGTGCTGGTTTATCCCGAGGGAGTCATGTACACCGGCGTCAAGCCGGAAGACGTCGGCCTCATCATCGACGAGCACCTGATGTTCGATCAACCGGTCGAGCGCCTGCTGGCGCCGGCTGATGACTGGGCCTGAGATCATGGACAAAATTCAATATGCGATCGGCGACATGATTTTTGCCGCCGAAGACATTTTCAACGACGGCGGCATGCCCGGGGTCGAGGAAGAGGAAGGCCTGATCGCCCCGGCCGGCTCGCGCGGCGTGGTCGTCCATTTTGGTGTCACCGAGCTGGACGAAACCAGGGAAATCTATCTGGTGCAGTTTGAAAACGGCCCGGATGGCAGCCTTGGCCACCCGGTCGGCTGCCTGCCGGAAGAGCTGACGCAAAACATCACAGTCAACGCCTGAAAATGGCAAAAATCGGCATCTTCTTCGGTACCGATACCGGCCGCACCCGGCTGATCGCCAAGCAGATTGCGAAAAAGCTGGGGGACGCGGCGGACACGCCGCTCAATATCGGCCGCGCGACGCTGGCCGATTTTGTTGCCTGCGATCGGCTGATTCTCGGTAGCTCGACGCTTGGTGAGGGTGAGTTGCCGGGTCTGTCGACCGGCCTTGCCCAGCCGAGCTGGGAGGAGTTCCTGCCGCAACTGGCGGCAGCCGATCTCGCTGGCAAGGTGGTGGCGATCTTCGGGCTCGGCGACCAGAAAAAATACCCCAATGAATTTGTCGACGCCATCGGCCTGATTCACGATGCCTGCGCCGCCAGAGGCGCCCGCCTGATCGGCTACTGGCCGACCGCCGGTTATGAATTCACTGCCTCGCAGGCAGTCGATGGCGAGCACTTTCTCGGTCTGGCGCTCGACCAGATCAATCAGCCGGTCCTCACTGAAGAACGTCTGGATTGCTGGCTGGCGCAAATCCGTCCGGAGCTATTGCCATGAATGTAAATCCCTGGGCTTGCCCGAAATCCCGCGAAATCCGCCGCGTCCTGGTGTCGCTCGACGAACGCATTGCAGAAACCTGCGATGTCGTGCCGGATGACGGCGACGACCCATACATCGTCACCCTCTGCCATACCGAACTGAACAACCTGCGCGCCCATGTTTATATGCACGGCCAGCGCGCCGGCACCTACGGCATTTTTTTCGAATACCCGCACCCGGTGCCGGGCATTCTGGAAAGCGAGGAAAACCTGCCGCTGCCCAAGGTGCTGGCCAGTCTGGCCATGCACTTTGACGCCTGAGCGACCGATTAGCCGGGCACGCCGAGCACGACATGGCTGGCCTTGATCAATGCACTGGCCGGCATGCCGGGCTTCAGCCCGAGTTCAAGCACGGCTTCGTTGGTGATCACCGCATGGACCAGCGTGCCGCCGTGCAGGCGGATGGCAATTTCGCTATTGACCGCTCCTTTGGTCAGACTCTCCACCATGCCGGCCAACTGGTTGCGGGCGCTGAATTTCACGCCACCGGCCGGCATCGACGCTTCACCGACCAGCACCATCACCCAAGGCGCCTTGACCAAGGCCATCACCGGTTTACCAAGCGCCAGCCCGAGCGACTGAACGCTAGCCTCGGTAACCACCGCAACAATGCGATCGCCGCCAGCGGTGGTGATTTCAAGCTCGGCATTCACCTGGCCATCGACCAGGGCGGTGATCTTGCCCTCAAAGACATTGCGGGCACT
>CAYWNX010000139.1:0-7144 GCA_964459735.1 uncultured Dechloromonas sp.
GACGATCCGGATGCCTGCGAAACCGCGCTGGTCGGGCTGTACGGCGATGAAACACTGGATCAGGAGACCGATCTGATCGACGGCGACCTGCGTTTATTCGGCCTCAAATCACCGGGTCTGAATCTGGAAGATTGCGATTTGCACCAGCGTTTGATCAAGCAATACGAAAAAGTGCACGCTGCTGCGGTCAACGCTTAAAAACAGCAAAAACGCCCGAACCGGAGAGCATCCCGGTTCGGGCGTTTTTATTGACTGAAAAAACTTACTTGGCGATATCGAGCAGTTCGACTTCAAAAATCAGTGTCGAATTGGGCGGAATCCCCGGTACGTTCTGGTTGCCATATGCCAGCTGGGGCGGGCAAACCAGCTTGGCCTTGCCGCCCACCTTGATGCTCTGCACGCCCTCGGTCCAGCAGGGAATCACCCGACGCAACGGGAATGTTGCCGGCTCCCCGCGCTTGTAGGAGCTATCGAACTCCTGACCGTTTTCCAGCGTGCCACGATAGTGCACCTTGACCGTGTCGGTCATTTTCGGATTGGCCCCCGCGCCCTCTTTGAGCATCGTGATGCCAATCCCGGAAGCTGTTTTCATCTCCTTGGGTTCGGCGGCATGCGCCTGGAAGGTCAGGGCGACAAGAAGGGCGGCGGTTGTAGTGACCAGTTTCTGCATGGATCTGCCTTTGTACAGGTTAATAATCGAGTACCGGATACGGTGCCGCAATTGTGCCGTAAACCTCGCCCGATCGGCTTGACTGACGTGCATGGCACGAACTTCGGCCGCATACCAAACGCAAATATCAGGCGCAGTCACGCACTACAGGAATGCCCGCGATAAGGCGAACGAGGCCAGCCTGGCGCTCGGTACCGGTCTTGTTGAAGATCGAGCTGAGCTGGGTGCGTACTGTTGGCAAGCGCAAACCCTGGTCCCGGGCGTATTCCTCGACTGAATCACCATGACAAATGGCGCGGGCCAGGCGCGCTTCGGCGGCAGATAGCTGGAAAAAATCCATCAGTTGTCGCGCCGTCGCGATCCTTCGCCCGTCGAGTGGCGCCACCAGGCAAAGGAGGTCAGGACTTTTGGCGGATTCGCCAGCCTTCGCAGCTGACGGCTGCGGCTGCATCCGCGTCAGGGTCAGACTGAAACGCTTGTCCGGCTGCTCCGGAGGGTGCAGGAGAATGTTCGCCGTTCGGCCGCTGCCCACCGTTTCCCTGAGCGCTGAATTGAAGTTCGGCTGAAATTTCACATCCGTGCAATACAACTGCCCGCCCAGCATGCGCAAGACATTGCCAGCTTTGAGGAAGGACTGAGCGCGGTAGTCGCAGTCAAGAATCCGCGCACTCGGTGTCAGGATGATGGCTGCCACATGACTGGTATGAACCCAACTCGCCGCGCGATCGGCAAATTCCCGCTGCGCCCGGCAATGCACGAAGAAGTCGATGATGCGCTGCCAGTTCGGCCGCTTGTCATCCAGTAAAGAACAAACAGTGCATGGGTTTTCGGCTGGCGCCGGCGAATCGGTCGCTGGGCGCGTCCTGCGGCAGTATGCGTAATCCAGATTGCCGTCTTGGCTCAGCGGGCAATCGGATGCAGGAGCAAGCGCTCCACCCTCCGTACCCAATGGCAACTGCAACCAAGCCACCAGCGAAGCAATCACTTCCGGCAGCATTTCAGGCATCAAAGCCCCCTGAAATAACTCTCCAGTCAGGCGATCAAGTTCGTGATGTTCGTCAATCACCAATCCCCCCGGTTTCTCTGTTGATGAATCGCTGATTCAAGCAAGTCTCTCTTAACGCCAACCCAATAACCAGGTTGTGTCGAGTGTGATCAAAGCCCTCTCAACGGGGTGCCTTGACTCAGTCGATCATCCATTTGAATGATGTCCTCAGTATATGTCATGCGATAACCTCCAGCGGCCATGATTGACGCAAGCGCGCCGGGAATATCCGCATGAGAACACGCTCCCCGCAGACCACATTACGCCAGAACAACTCACTTGACTGGTTTCACTCACTTGATTGGTTTCAGCCGTGCTTCTTTGCACTACAACGCGATATTTGATAAGCGCTCTCGTTCGTCCGCGGCAAATTTATGCCGACGGCGACCGGCGCTGCGTTCATAACAGCGCCTGCCCGGCCAAACGAAAACCAGGCCACAGTCCATGCTGAAGTACTTTGACATCGCGCGACTTGTCGGCGCTGGCATAAAGTGCCCGGCCTGCAATGGCACGCGCTACCGGCAATCGAGCTGGCATTCAAAGGAAGAAAAACTTCGCTCGGATGGCTATCGGCCGTATCGTTGCGATGACTGCACGAATCGCTTTCTCGCGGCCAAAAGCGCTTCCATTGAACGGATGCTGATCAACTGCGCCGCCGGCGTGCTGCTGATTCTTGGAGTACTGACGGCTGCCGAGCTTTGGCTTGGAAGCCTCGAAGAACCAGCGACCGAGCGTATGGCGCTAGCCTCAACGGCCAGTACAGAACAAAGTACGGTCGAGTATCAGGGCGACATCGTGATGCGACCCCGAGCAGGAAATACAGTTTCTGATCCCAAGGCCTCCCCGGAAGAGCTTGCCGACAAGGTCGATCTGCTGCGAAAAGCGGCCGAGGATGGCCATGTCGAATCCATGGTCCGGCTTGGCCGTATCCTGGCCACCGGGGATAAAACACCAAAGGATGTTGCACAGGCGGCGAAATGGGTGCAATTGGCGGCATCCACTGGCTACCCTGAAGGAATGCTTGAACTCGTACGCTTTTATCGTGATGGCACGGGGTTGGCGCCAAATTCGGTTCGCGCCTACGTCTGGTTCAGCCGGGCCGCCGCGGCCAATCATCTGGATGCCATGCAAGAGCGTGACGACCTGGTCCTGACGATGAGCGATGAGAAACTGAAGGAGGCCAGGAAATTGTCGTTACTCACAAAACCGGATGGAGACACGGTGCAACGAAAATAACGCGGGCAAGCTTTTTCACCCAAGGCAGGCGCATCACACTGGAAGGCGCCGACGGCCATGTCACTCACTCACCGCCGGGATTCATCGCCGTTCGCGCCAACCGATAAGTGTTGCTATCCTGAAGAGGAAGGAGGAGCGCAGACATGAAAGGCATTTTCATCAGCTACCGCCGTCAGGACAGTCAGAGTGCCGCCGGGCGACTGGCTGACCATCTCCGGGAACACATGCACGGTGTACCGATTTTCCGTGATGTCGAGACCATCGAACCGGGGATCAATTTCGTCGAAGCGATCAACCGTGCCCTGCAATCATGCGGCATCCTCCTCGCCATCATCGGACCGCGCTGGGTAAGTCTGCCGAATGCCACCGGCCAGCGCCGCCTGGACGACCCCGACGACTACACCCGCCAGGAAATTTCCACGGCACTGCAACGCGGCGATGTGCGGGTGATCCCGGTGCTGGTCGAAGGTGCCCAGATGCCCGACAAAGGCGATCTGCCCGATGAACTCAAAATATTTGCCTCGCTCAATGCCATTGAATTGACCGACAAACGCTGGAAGTTCGATATTTCGCAACTGGTTGAAACGCTCAACAAGGCGCTCGATGTGTCGCCGGCACCGAAGCCGCTACAACCCGACCCGGTGCCGCCCAGCCCCGTTCCGCCCACTCCGCCTGCCTCGGCATCCTGGAAAAAATGGGCGTGGGGCATCGGTGTAATGCTTGTTCTCATCGCTGCCTACAACGCCGAGGAAGATGCAAGCATGCCAGTCGCCCCGGTCATCTCCAGCCCCATCCCTCAATACAGCGCACCCCAGCAACCGACCATCACACCGCCGCTCACCCTGACCGGTGGCTGGCGGGACGCCGAGGGTGGGAATTATCGATTTATTCAACAAGGCATCCAGGTTGCCTTTCAGGGTGCAAGTCCACATGGGCCGGTGAGCGGTGCGGGGGTTTTTCAGGGCAACCAGTTGAATCTGGAATATGTGCTCAGGGGTTATCCCTATCAGGCGGTATTGCAAGTCAGCCCGGATGGCTTGACCCTGGTGGGCCAATATCGCGGCCTGTCCACCGGTGAAAGCGGGCAGGTACATCTGCAGCGTACCCAGTAACACCACACAAGGCTGGCAACTTGTCAGATTGAAAGACGACGATCAAAACCTACATGGAGACCATCATGACAAAAACCGTCCACTTCTGTACCGACCGTCTGCTACCCAGCGACCAGATGCGCTTTCAATCCACCGTGCGTCGCGATGGAAGCACCCGTGCCATCATGCCCATCGGCAAGCTCTGGATGAACGGCAGTACGCTGCGCGTCCGGTTCATCGGCGGCACCGCCGCACAGCAGGCCAAGGCGAAGGAACAAGCCCTGTGGTGGTCGGCCTTTGCGAACCTGAAGTTCGATTTCAACAACGCCCCGGACGCGGAGATCCGCATCGCCTTCGACCCCGACGATGGCGCCTGGTCGTACATCGGCACCGACAACCGCAGCATTCCGCTGAATCAGCCGACGATGAACCTGGGATTCATGGATGGAGGCACAGCGGGCCACGAGTTCGGCCATGCCATCGGCCTCGCCCACGAGCACCAGAACCCGGCTGGCGGCATCGAGTGGAACGAAGCGACCGTGATCAAGGCCCTGTCGGGTCCGCCCAATAACTGGGACGAAGCGACTATTCGCCACAATGTGCTCAACAAATACACGGTCAACCAGATAAAAGGCACGAAATTCGACCCGGACTCGATCATGCTGTATTTCTTTCCCGGCAGTTGGGTCAAGAGTGGTGTCGGCACCCACGCCAACGAAGTCCTGTCTGCCGTGGACAAGGCTTACATTGCCAGCGCCGAGGCCTACCCGAAGACTGCGCCGACGGTGGTGGATGCACTGGAAATCAAGGTAAACGCATCGCGGCGCACGGCTGCGTCAATCGGCAAGCCGGGCGAAGAAGATTTGTTCAAGTTCCTTGTCGCCACCGGCGGCAGCCACGTGATCGACACCAAGGGGCCCACCGACGTGGTGATGCGCCTGTTTGGTCCGAACAGCCACACCAATGTAATTGCCGAAGATGATGACAGCGGCGAAGGCACCAATGCGCGCATCGCCGCCAGTCTCGTGCCGGGCCTGTACTACGCGCAGGTACGGCACTACAACCGCGCCGGCGGCAAGGGCGATTACACCATTCGGGTTCGGCGGACTTAAGGAAATCGCTGGCTTGACCGGTTTTATCATTCCCACACAGCCGGGAATCCATGAGAAACAAGTTGGTGGATTCCCGCTGTGGCGACGCCAGGCCGCTCCGGTTGAAAATCGGCAGGTACCGTTCAATCAGTTGCCCCCAAGCAATTTGGAGACTGAAGACTGAAACAGCGGCGGTTTCCACAGAGGGCGGGCCGAGAAAGTCCGAACTCGGAGAGAAAACTCGTGGGTGTGGCAGAGGCCAGAAATAGGGCCGATTTTTTGCCTCTATTGGGGTCGACCGCAGCATGTCGAGTCTGACCCCGTGTGTCCTGGATCAGGATATTTCGGATTGTTGCTTCCAATACTTCGTATTTACGGTATTAACGATCGTCGTTAGATTGTTCGGGAAACAGCGCCTGCTGTCGCAACCAGGAGATAAACATGCAAGTTCAAATTCAAGTGAAGGGTCTGTTCGAATCCTCGAAATTGCGCCGCTTTGCATCGCACAAGCTGAATGTCGCGCTTTCCCGTTTTTCGCACGTCATCGAGAAGGCGAGCATGCACCTTGATGACATCAACGGTCCCGACCGGGGCGGCGTCGACAAACTTTGCCGCGTCGTGCTCAGAATGAAAAACGATTCGGTTGTCGTCATCGAGGAATTGGGCAGCGATATCAGGCAGACGATCGATCGGGTCAGTGATCGGCTGCATTACAGCGTTTCACGCCAATTGTCCCATCTCGTCAAAATTGACCGGCGCGGCATGCGCCAGAATGCTGCGCTGTTAAACGGAGCCGGAACGGAATGAATTCACAACAACAGCAAGCCATTCTGACCATTGCACTTTTCGCCGCCTTTGCCGATGGTGGCAATGATGACCGGGAGCGTGAAGAAATTCGCCGTCTGGCCGAATCCCTGGGCAGCGAACCCGGGGCACCCGATCTGGCTGGACTTTATCGGGAAGTTTTGCTCAAGCGCGTCAATCTGGAAAAAGTTGTCCTGGCGCTGCCCGAGGCGGAGCATCGCCAACTGGCTTACGAGATGGCGGTTTGCGTCTGCGATGCCGACGGGCGGACGACGGAAGTGGAACGGCGTTTCCTCGCCGACCTCTCCCGTGTACTGGGGCTCGAAACGGCGATTACCGCACCGCTCGACCGGCAGGCCGAGGCGATGGCGGAGCTGGCCGAAACGGCTGCGCCACCGAGTACACCAAGCCGCAACAATGCGCCGCCGGTGGCCTCCGTCGCCTCTGTTTCCGAAGCGGAGATTGACCGTTCCATTCTCAATTACGCCATTCTCAATGGCGCGTTGGAACTTTTGCCGCAATCCTGGGCATCGATGGCGATCATTCCGATTCAGATAAAGATGGTCTACGGCATCGGCAAGTTGCACGGCCATGATCTGGACCAGGGGCACATCCGCGAATTGCTGGCGACGCTGGGTATCGGGCTGACTTCGCAGTACCTTGAGCAATTTGGCCGCAAGCTGCTCGGTGGCCTGCTCGGCAAGGTCGCCGGCGGCATGGGTAAAGGCATCGGCAAGGCTGCCACCAGCGTCGCCTTCTCCTTCGCCACCACCTACGCGCTGGGTCAGGTCGCCAAGCGCTATTACGCCGGTGGGCGGCAGATGAATACGGCTGTGCTGCAGGACAGTTTCAAAAACCTGCTCGGGCCGGCCAAGGAAATGCAAGCGCAGTATCTGCCCCAGATTCGCGACAGGGCCCAAAATCTGGATATGGGCCAGGTCATGTCGCTGGTGCGCGGCGGCTGACCGGGCGCCGATAAGTTTGCCGTTCTCCCGTTACGGCGGGAGCGGCAAATCAGGCCTAAGCAATGGGCAGACGTTCGCCATACCGCGGCAAGTGCCGCGTTTGAGTTAACAATGAATTTTCGATAAGGGGTCAATAAAGATGGGGATTAAAGCCATAGTGACCGGCCACTCGCGTGGCCTCGGCGCGGCGGTTGCCGCCGAGTTGCTGGCGCGCGGCATCGCCGTGCTGGGCGTGGCGCGGG
>CAYWNX010000140.1:0-7132 GCA_964459735.1 uncultured Dechloromonas sp.
CGGTCGCTGAAGTGAATGGCGTGCGCGCCTCGCTCGTCCAATTAACCCACTTGATCTACGGTTTGCATGCCATCGCCGTTTTGGTTGGCGTCACCTCGGCGACGACGGTGGCTGGTGGCTTCGTCTTCGGCCTGCCTTCGCTTTGTGCCGTCTTTCTCAATTACCTGAAGCGTGGCGATGTGAATGGCACCTGGCTGGAAAGCCATTTCCGCTGGCAGATCCGCACCTTCTGGTTCACCCTGCTCTGGTTGGTGGTTTATGGGGCGCTGATTATCACCATCATCGGCATTCCCGTCGCCTGGATACTGATCGCCATCCTTGGCCTGTGGGTCGGCTATCGCGTCATTCGCGGCTGGGTGGCGTTGTTTGGCGAGCGGCCGCTAATTATTTAGTGAACTACTGATTAATTCGTCATCCCCGCGAAGGCGGGGATCCAGCACCTTGATTATCATGGGTTCCCGCCTTCGCGGGAACGACGAAACGGATTGAATCAGTGCTTCCTTCGGCACTGCTTGGTCCGTTTGGCCATTCCGGCGCGATCAGCGACGGATCATGCGTAGCGAAATACCGTAGGTGTGGCGCAATTGCGCTTCACTGTAACGGTGTTCGCTGCCCACCGGGCAAGCGCTGCGGGCGAGGCAGGTGAATTGACAGGCCGAGCCGTCCTGTTGGCGGTAGGCGATGCATTTATCCAGTGCAAACCCCTCGTTTGACAAGGCTGCAGCCGGGCAGGCCGGGATGCAGGGACGCTCGCTGCAGGCCGGACACGGATGGCCGCGGTCAACCGGGAAAAAAGGCAAAAAATCAGTATCGGCCAAAACCGCGGCGCGGTAGGCAAACCAGCTGCCCCATTCGCCATCGATGCCCACCATGAACGGCGACGGGTGATGCCAGCCGGCGAGGGTGCCGAGTTGTTGCAGGCCGACCGGGGCATCGCCGGGATAGACGATGCGGTAGTTTTTGTCGGCAAAAACCTGCGCTACGGTCTGGATGACGTAATCGTCGATCGGGTGGTCGCCGCGCATTCCGGCCGCCTGGACGCAGGCCCACAGCCGTTTGCCGCCGTGGCCGAGCAGGATCAACTGGCGGAAGTTTTCCGTATCGCCCAAGGTCGATCTGACTGCATCCGGCAGGCGGTCGAGGTCGAAGACGTGCTGCCGATTCAAGCCCGCCTGACTGAACAGGGCTGCCGGGAAGGGTTGAATTTCACTCATTTTCCAGCACCGGCATTTTCTCGCCAACGCGGCGCTGGGCGACCCAGACGAGCAGGGCGTCAATCGCCGTGCTGCCGGCTTGCGACTTGGGGTGATTAATCAGGAAAGTGATGGCATAACGCCGTCCCCCGGCATCCAGCGCGTAGCCGGCGGCCGTCTTCACGCCATCCAGCGTGCCGGTTTTGATATGGGCGCGACCGGTCGCCTCCGAGCCATTCAGGCGTTTTTTCATCGTGCCGTCGATGCCGACAATCGGCAGGCTGGAAACGAACTCCGGCATCAGCGGATTCTTCCAGGCGTCGAGCAGCAGCCGGTTCAGGCTGTCGGCGCTGATCCGTTCGCGCCGCGACAGGCCGGAGCCGTTTTCCAGTTCCAGTTCGGCAAAGCGCAGGTTGCGGCCGTTCAGCCAGTCGCTAATGCGCTGCTTGGCCCGTTCGGCGGTGGCCGGGGCGGTCTCATTGCCGAGCGTCAGGAAAACCTGCCGTGCCATCACGTTGTTGCTGTATTTGTTGATGTCGCGCACGGCATCGGCGAGCGGGGCAGATTCGTGCTGGGCGATCAGTTGGCTGCCAGCCGGAACCGTGCCGCTGCGGACCTGGCCGGCCAGCGTGCCGCCGAGTTCCTTCCACAGGGTGCGGATCAGGCCCTGGGTATGACCGTCAGCCGGTAGCGGCGACAGATTCAATGTTTTCTCGCCACACAGCGCGCTGTAAGTACCGGTGAATTCCAGCCGGTTGTCGCCGTTGTCCGGGAGCAGGCGAATGTTGATCAGGTCTTTCCAGTTGCTGCCGCAAGCCCCTTCGCCGCTGCGCAACTGGTTATCGACCCGCAGCCCTTCGCTCGGCGTTTCCATCAGCAGGCGCGGCTTGCCGTTGTCCGCTTGCAGCGTGAAGCGCAGGGCGCGGAAGTTGATCAGCAGGCCATCCGGTCCGACGTTGTAGGGCCGCATCGGCTTGTCGTCAAAGGCGCCGGGGTCAAGGCTCGGGACGTTGAACACCGTACGATCGAGCACGATGTCGCCGGCAATGTGCTGGATGCCGCGAACGCGCAGTTGGCGCAGCAGCGACCACAGATGTTCGATGGCAAAGCGCGGATCGCCGCTGCCCTTGATATACAAATTTCCGCTTAAATTGCCGTTGAACGCGCCCCGCAGGAAGTCCCCTTGGGGGGCAGCATTCTCGATCCACGCCCCGGTTTTCCAGGTAAATGCCGGGCCGAGCAGGTCGAGCGCGGCATAGGTGGTGACCAGCTTCATCACCGAGGCCGGGTTCATCGACTGCGCCGCGTTATGGGCGACCAGCGGCGTGGCGGCATCGACCGGCTGAACGACGACAGCGACATTGGCGGCAGGAATCTGCGCCGCCTTCAAGGCCTTCAAGACATTCGGCGGCAGACCGTCGGCGACTGCGCGCAACGCAAACAGGGCACAACCGAGCAGCGTTGCGATATGCCAGGGGCGGATGTTCTTCATGCGGCGGACGACGTGGTCATGGCAAAAGATGGGGAGTGCGGAAGCTCGCCATTTTACGTGCACCGGGTTGACTGAGGCGGTAACGGGTCGATTGGCTTTCATCCGAGTATGATATTTTGGAAAGCTACTGGCTGCTGCCCCCCAAGGGGACTTCCTGCGGGGCGCGCTCAACGGGATAAAAATGTCAAAAACCGTTTTTGCTGATTTCTCGATTCAAAGAGCAATCAATCCCTTGATTGGTAAGGCGGAATTTACTCTCCAGAATCTTGCGGAATCGGCTCTGGCTCAACAATGACAGCCCCTGCCGCCCCTTTCTCAAGCGCGAATGCGCCGCCAAAACGCCCGGCTTATTCCACAGTCGTGGCGCTTGGCTATTTTGTGCTTGTCCTCCTGGGCGCCCTCGGTGTCACCAGCGAATTTCGCCGGATTGACGAAGGTATCGAGACGCTGGCCCGGGAGCGTGGCAGTGTGCTCTTCCGTCTGGTGGAACTGACCCGCGACTGGAACGCGCAGCATGGCGGTGTGTATGTCCGCGTAACCGAAGAAACCCAGCCCAATCCCTATCTCAAACACCCGAAACGCGATCTTGAAACGGTCGACGGCATCCGCCTGACCATGGTCAATCCGGCATTCATGACCCGGCAGATTGCCGAAATTGCCGAAGCGGCGGACGGTGTCAAATATCACATCACCAGCCTCAAACCCATTCGCCCAGCCAACGCGCCTGACTCTTGGGAGGCGGCGGTGCTGGCTGGTTTCGAAAGCAAAGGTCAGCGTGACGTGCTATCGCTGGTGCAAACCGAGGCGGGACCGGTGCATCGCTATATGGCGCCACTGATCGTCAAGCCGGCATGTTTGGCCTGCCATGCCAGCCAGGGTTACAAGGTGGGTGACATCCGGGGTGGCATCAGCGTCACCATGCCTGCCGCCAGGGCACTTGCCGTGCGCAGCGATCAGCGGCAACGCACCGTGCTGATTTTTGGCGTGGCAACGTTGGTGATTGCGCTGCTCCTGCATCTGGTGGCCTGGCGTTCGCGCCGCTATTTCCTGCAACTGCGGGCGCTGACGGCCGGCCAGGAGCAGTTGATTGTCGAGCGGACCCAGGCGCTTTCGGCGGCGAATGAGCGCTTGCTCGATGAGGTGGCCGAGCGCAAGCACAGCGAAGCGCTGATCAGCGAGAGCGAAGCGCGTTATCGCTCGGTGATCGAAACCAGCCAGGACGCCATCATCATCATGGCGGCGCCCGACTTCATCATCGTTTTCGCCAACGAACGGGCAGCAAGCATGCTCGCTCTGGCGCCGGAAGCGGTGCTGAATCGGCCAATGACCGATTTTATTCACCCGCTCGACCGCAGCCTGGTCGCCGAGCGGCTCGCCCGCCGGGCCCGGGGCGAATTCGTCTCGGCCACTGCCCGCCTGCGCTTCAGCCGGCCGGATGGCTCGCACATGCGCGTTTGCGATGTTCATGTGGCCCGTATTGAAAGTACGGGCGGTCAGCAGCAATGGGTGCTCAGCGCCCAGGATGTCACTGATCTCCTGGAAAATCAGCGCGCCTTGCAGATCGCCGCCGCCGTCATGGAGAGTGCAACGGAAGGCATCGTGGTGACGGATGCGGAAAATCGCATCATTCAGGTCAATCCTGCATTCACCGCCATCACCGGCTATCGGCCGCAGGAGGTTCTGGGTAAAGACCCCAGCTTGCTGGCCTCCGGACGCCATGGCCCCGAGTTCTTCCGCGAGATGTGGCGCGCCCTGGCTGAGCTGGGGCATTGGGAGGGCGAACTCTGGAATCGCCGGCCGGATGCTACAGTCTACGTCGTCTGGCTGGCCATTTCGACCATTCGGGACGCAGCCGTGGAGAGCGGCGGGCGGCACGTTGCCACCTTTATCGACATTACCCAGCGCAAGGAAATGGAAGAGCAACTGCGCCATCAGGCGCAAAGCGATCCCTTGACCGATCTGCCCAACCGCGCCTTGTTTGATGACCGCTTGCAGGTAGTGCTCAGCCAGGCGCATCGCTATGGCGATGAGTTTGCGTTGCTCTATATCGATCTCGATCATTTCAAGGCAGTCAACGACAGCATGGGCCACGCCGCAGGTGACGAACTGCTGGTTGAAACGGCGCGGCGCTTGAGCAAGGCGATCCGTGAGTCCGATACCGTGGCCCGTCTGGGGGGCGACGAATTTGCCGTCATCCTGCCCAAGATCGTTAGCCTGGAGGAGGTCGAAGAAGTCGCCCAGCGGATTGTTGCCATGCTGTCCAGGGTGTTCAGCCTGAGCGCCGGCGAGGCCAGGATTTCAGCCAGTGTCGGCGTTGCCATCTACCCGAAAAACGGCCAGAGCCTGGGCGAGTTGGCGGCAAGTGCCGATGCCGCGCTGTATGCCGCCAAGCAAGGCGGGCGCAATACCTACCGCATGCCGCTGGCGGCGAGTGTTTCCGGCGAGGCTTAGCGGCGTTGGTGCGCCGGCGGCCGGGTCAATGCCACAAAAAAGCAAAAAACGTTTATTTTTGCGCTTTCTTCGCACCTGATTTGCCGCTTGCCTTGAGGAGCACAACATGAACGATGAAAACACCATCCGCGCCGCCATCGCCGAATGGGGCGACGCCTTCTGCAACAAGCGTATTGATCGCCTGATGGCGCTTTACGCGCCGGATGCCGTGATCTTCGATGCCATCCCGCCGTTCTCCAGTGGCATTGCTGCCATGCGTGACAAGGTGGTGGACTGCTTTCCGTATTTTCCCGATGGTTTTGCCTTCGAAACCCGCGATCTGACGGTCAGCGTCGGCAGCGAAATGGCGGTCGCGCACTTCATCTGGCACTTCATCGGCCTGCCGCCGGGTCATCCGGCCGGTCAGCACTGGTTGCGCAGTTCAATGATCTGGCGCAAGCAGGCGGACGGCCAATGGCTGGTCGTGCATGATCATTGTTCGGCGCCCTTCGACCCCTACAGCGAAAAGGTCGTGCTCAGCCCGGACGCGGTTGCCGGCGAGGCGCCGTCCGGTACCTGCGGCGAGCGCAACCCGGTTGGCTGGTTCGAGATCTACGTGCAGGACATGGAGCGCGCCAAAGCTTTTTATGGCGCCGTTTTCGGCCTGCCTTTGACCCGGCTGCAAAGTCCGATCGAACTGTGGGCCTTCCCCGGCCATCCGGATGGCCTGGGTGCCGCCGGGGCGCTGGCGTACATCGAAGGCTTTCGCTCGGCCGATAACAGTGTGTTGGTCTACTTCAGTTGCGCTGATTGCAGCGTGCAGGCCGCCAGGGCGGTTGAGGCTGGCGGCCAGATCCACAAGCCCAGGATGTCGATCGGCCAGTACGGCTATATTGCTTTGATCATCGACACCGAAGGCAACATGATCGGGCTGCATTCGATGCAATAGGTGTGATTGGCCGGGTAGCGTTGCCCTGTCACGGTCGACCGGAAAATCGACCGATTTTCCCAATGCGCTCAGGTAACGGAAAGGAACGGAGATGATCTACCAAGGAAGCTGTCATTGCGGCAAGGTGGCCTTTGAAGTCGAGGGCGAGCTGACCGGGCTGACCGATTGCAACTGCTCGATTTGCGTACGCAAGGGGGCGCTGCTCTGGTTCGTGCCGCGCTCGCAGTTGCGCTTGCTGACGCCGGAGGAAAACCTGAAAACCTACACTTTCGGCAAAGGCCGGATCCGGCATCGTTTCTGCCCGGAGTGCGGCATCCATGCGCTGGGCGAAGGGGCCATGCCGGACGGTACGCCAATGGCGGCAATCAATGTCCGCTGTCTGGAGGATGTCGATTTCTCTACCTTGCCGGTTAAGCATTTCGACGGCCGCTCTCTCTAGGCAGCCACCAATTTCACGGCAGCCTCTTGAAATCGGCCAGTCCCGCCCCTATTATTAGCACTCAACGGAGACGAGTGCTAATAAGTTCCTCGGCTTCGACCCCGAGTGCGCCGCTGCGCGTACCGGCCAGTTTTTAATCTGTTGAACCTATCGTTAGGAGTTAGCTTTATGAATATCCGTCCTTTGCACGACCGAGTGATCGTCAAGCGCGTTGAAGCCGAGCGCACCACTGCATCCGGCATCGTCATCCCTGATTCGGCTGGTGAAAAGCCGGATCAAGGTGAAGTCCTGGCCGTCGGCCCGGGCAAGCGTGACGACAACGGCAAGCAAATTGCCCTCGACGTCAAGGTGGGTGACCGTGTTCTGTTCGGCAAATATGCCGGTCAGGGCGTCAAGGTCGATGGTCAGGAAGTCCTGGTCATGCGTGAAGAAGACATCATGGGCGTTGTGGTCGCTTAAGCGCCGCGCCTCTTAACTCAAAGAAATCTGGAGAAATAAATGGCAGCTAAAGAAGTCAAGTTTGGTGATTCCGCCCGCGCCCGCATGGTCGAAGGCATCAATATCCTCGCCGACGCAGTCAAGGTTACCCTCGGCCCTAAAGGCCGCAATGTCGTGCTCGAGCGCTCCTA